>JANXTD010000907.1 GCA_025352585.1 Fimbriiglobus sp. | reverse complement strand
GTACTCCAGCGCCCGCCGCATCAACTCGGCCGACTCGACCGGCGCGCCGTCGTCGGTGAAGGCGACCGCGCCGCCGGCGACGAGGCCGCCGATCTCGGCGAGTTCCTGCTGCGCCCGTCCCTTGGTGACGGCCCCGCACGGGAAGACGTTGCAGTGCCCCGCCCGCCGGGCTTGCAAGATCACGAATTCCGCCGCGGCCTGGGTGTCGAGCGCCGGCTCGGTGTTGGGCATGCACGCGACGCTCGTGACCCCGCCGGCGACGGCCGCGGCGGTGCCGGTGGCGATCGTCTCGTCCTCCTCGCGGCCTGGCTCGCGCAGGTGGACGTGCATGTCGATCAGCCCCGGCGACACGATCATCCCCGTGGCGTCAAGTGTCTGCGTCGCCACGAGTTGCGACTGCGCCCCGAGGCCGACGACGCGGCCGCCGGCGAGCCAGACGTCGGTGACGGCGTCGAGTCCCTGGGAGGCGTCGATGACGCGGCCGTTGTGAATCCGGAGGAGGTTCGGCGTACTCATGCGGGAATTGTACCAAGTCGCGGGAACCCCACGGCCACCGGGGGCGTCGCGCCCCCCTTAACAGAGCGTGGCCGAGTGTGAAATCAGCTTCTCGCCGCTTTCGTCAAAGTGACACACTTCCTTCACCGATTCCACTTACGTCGCCTCTATCGTTGTGGGTGTGCCACCGCCCCGGCGGTGCGCTCCCTTCTACTTTCGAGGACGACACCGTGACGCGGACGAGTCAACGCAAGGGCTTCACCCTGATCGAACTGCTGGTGGTCATCGCGATCATCGCGATTCTCATCGGCCTGCTGCTCCCGGCAGTCCAGAAGGTCCGCGAGGCGGCCGCGCGGATGAGCTGCACGAACAACCTGAAGCAGATCGGCCTGGCCCTGCACAGCTACGAAAGCTCCAACCAGCGCTTCCCGACGAGCGGCGAGGGCAGCGTCGCCGTGGGCGGGGTCCCCGACACCGCCTTCGACATCCAATCGACGTGGATCCAAATCCTGCCCCAAATCGAGCAGGGGAACGTCTACTCGCAGTGCGACCTGAGCAAGTACTACCTGTCGGCGGCCAGCCAGACGCCGTACCAGACCGCGATCAAGACGTTCATCTGCCCGAGCAACCCGTCGGGCGGCTCGAGCGGTAGGGACACGGCCGGCTACGGCACCTGCGACTACATGCCGGTCGCCTACACCGACATCCACAAGACCGAGGGCTGGCGGGCCAACGGCGCGAGCAAGTCCACCCACCGCGTCGAGGGCCTGCTAACCGTCGGCAAGGGGGCCGCCTACACGCCCGGCTACAGCAAGCCGACCTACCAGATGAACGTCGCCGGCCAGCGTAGCATCGCCGGCGTGACCGACGGCCTGAGCAACACCATCGCGATCATCGAGGACGTGAGCCGGGGCTACTTCAACAACGTCAACGGCAGCTACACCGCCCCGACCGGCGGGGCCACGCAAATCGGCCGCTGGGCCGAGCCTGACCAGGCCAACGGCGTCTCCGGCCCCCCGACCCTGACCGACGGCACGACGAACTGCTACGAGTCGATCGCGGCTGTGTCGGGCAGCGCTTGCAACGGCCGCAAGGCGATCAACAACAGCGCGACGCCCAGCGGCGGCCCGGCCTACTGCCTGTGGAGCAGCAACAACTGCGGCCCCAACGACGAGGCCTTCAGCTTCCACACCGGCGTCGCGCTTGCCGTGTTCGGCGACGGACACGTCCAGGGCGTCCGCGACAGCATCAGCATGACCAACATGCGTTACCTCGTGACCCCGGCCGACGGCGACATCATCCCGTCCGACTTCTAAGCCCGCGGCGGAGCGACGCCCCGCCGAAGACCCCGGACCGGACGTTCGCCCCGCGGCGGCCGCCCGGTCCGCCCGTTCGACCCCGACCAGACTCCCCAACCGAGGCAAGTGATGCGTAACTGGACTTCCGGGCTACTCGCGGCCGGCCTCGCCCTCGCCGCCGCCGGCTGCGGCGACAAGGGCGGCAACTCGACCAACCTGTCGCCGATTCAGGGCAAGGTCGTCTTCGCCGACGGCAAGCCGGTGACCTTCGTCGAAGTCTGGCTGCTGCCGCGGGAGGCGTACGGGGCGCTGGCGTTCGGCAAGACCGACGCCGCCGGCGCGTTCTCGGTCAAGTCCCTCGGCGACCAAGTGGGTATGGTGCCCGGCAAGTACGTCGTCGCCCTCAAGCCGATCGCCGGCAAGGGCGGTACCGGCTCCGCCGTCCCCAAGAAGCTGACCGACAACGACACGACCGACCTCGCCGTCGAGGCCCGCGGCGGCGAGCCGTTGACGGTCACGGTCCCCAAGTAGGACGCGCGAGGTTTTGTTAGCCCGACGCGCCAGCGAGGGACGCAAAGGTTCGCCGAGAACGTTTGGGGTCAGTAACGGTACGGCCACCGCCCGCAAACATTGTGAACGGACCTTTGCGTCCCTCGCTAGCGCGTCGGGCTAACAAGAATTGGGCGGCGTCACTTCCAATACTGCTGCGAGTCGCGCAGGGCGAGCCAGCCGAGGCCGCCGAGCATCAGGTAGCACTCACTCGTCCCCACCCACGACGGCGACACGAACTTCACCGCGCTGCCCGCGAAGCTGTTCAACCGGATGCGCACGCCGTTGAAATCGACGCTGTAAATCTCGTCGAGCACCAGGTGCGACAGGAAGCCGATCATCACCCCGGCGGCGAGGGCCAGCCGGATCTTGACGTTCGGCGAGTCGTAGGCCAGGTAGACGACGAGCCCCGCGACGGCCATCGCCGGGATGCTGTGGAACATGCCGCGGTGGACCGACGCCGCGCGCAGGACGTACGCGCCGAGGTAGCGGATGACGAAGTAGAGCAGCACGACGCTGGCGATCATCGCCTCGTGGCCGACGCCGGCGTTGGTGAGCCGGGGGATGAGCAGCATCGGCAGCACCGCCGCGGCGAG
>JANXTD010000906.1 GCA_025352585.1 Fimbriiglobus sp. | reverse complement strand
CGCACGCACTCCGGCACGGGGATGGTGCCGCGCCGCTCGATGAGGGTGCGGAGGTTGTCGCCCTCGACGAACTCGAACGCGATGTAGTGCAGCCCCTGGTCCTCGCCGCTGGCGAACGCGCGTGCCACGTTGTCGTGGTCGAGCCGGGCGGCGGCGCGGGCCTCCTGCTTGAAGCGGGTGACGCTGTCGCCGTCGCGGGCCATGTGCGGCGGGAGGATTTTCAGCGCCACGACGCGGCCCATCTCGCGGTCGCGGGCCTTCAGCACCGCCGCCATGCCGCCGACGCCGACGGCTTCGAGAATCTCGAACGGCCCGAGGTGGCTGCCGAGGCTTAAGCCCAGGGACGGGTCAGACGGCGGGGTGGCGCGGGCCGGCGTGATGAGGGTGGGGGCGTCGTCGGACGCGCCGAAGTGTCGGGGCCGTCCGGGGTTGCTGCCGGGGGCGGCGCGGAGCGGCACGAGCGGGGAGCCGTCGTCGTCGGTCGGGGTGTCAGTCGATCCGGGCATTCCGATCGCCCTACCGGGAGAGAGCTGGGTCGGGCCGCGCGTCCGTGAGCGTCCCGAGTCGCCGTCATTATAGAACGCGTTCGGCGAGGCGGTCAATCCGGGGGGCTGAAGGGAGTTACGCTAAAACTTGCGACTCGGCAGTTCGCGGAAATTTTGCTTGCATTGTGTAGACCGAGTCGTGACGATGTTCGGGGTTGTAGCGATCTGCCGGGCTGACGACATCGACCGAGTTTGGGAGTCAAGACCAGAACGGGGGGTGCGCATGGTGACGGTGACAATGGGCCGGAACGCCGTCTGCTCGTGCGGCAGCGGCCGGAAGTACAAGAAATGCTGCTTGGCCCGCGTCGAGGCACGCACATCGCCGCGGCCGCCAGGCCGTGAGGGCGAGAACCTCGTCTACGTGCAGACCCCGGCCGACATGGCTGCTGCCAAAGAGCAGGCCGCCGTGCCCCCGAGGCTGGACGTGCGGCTGACTCCGCCCGGAGCAGCACGGGAAGGCACGCCTGAGACGATCTTAGCCACCGCGGAACACCCGTTCTACGTGTACGGCAAGGGATGGGTCCCACTCCGCGAGATCAGGCAAGGCGACTGGCTGCGGACCGAGCGCGGGTGGATCGAGGTCAACGCAGTCAACGACACCGGCCGGTGGGAGACGGTTTACAACGTCCGGGTGGCCGACAACCACACGTACTTCGTCGGCAAAGACGAATCCGGAAGTGCTGTTTGGGCTCACAACACCTGCTACGAAATCAAGGTGTCTCCAACCGGGCTGGTTCAAATCTTCGTAACGGGCATAAAAGACGCAGTCGCGACGGCCCGGAGTACGAACAGCCTCGCACGCGCCGCGTACTATCTTGCGAATCAGCAGGCCACTGAGGTTGCATTCAACCAAGTACTTGTAGACATTGATAGTGCCATAAAAAGAGCGGGTGCGCCCCTCAAAGGTCTTGCTATCCCTGAGGCGGCTTCGCAAAAAGAGATTCTGAAGCCAGGTCAACCTGGGTGGGATAAGGCTGTCGAGGCTATCAAGAACCCCTCCAGGCGGGGAATCGATTTCAGGGTGGAGAGTCAGGCGGCCGCCTTACAACTCTTACAGGCCGCGTACCCCGATCCGCAAGACATGCCGCTGCAACAAGGTGATACGCCGTACGAGCATGGCTATGAGGTACACACAACTTATGAAGGCAGTCCCTATGAAAACTCGTTGCAAAACAATTTACAACACTTGAAGTGGAGGGACACGCGCACGGGTAGCGGACACACTCCTTCCGACGGCCACATTTACTATGGGTCTTGGTCCGGACCCCACAAATACGACCCTCCCAAAAGAGGTTGGAGCAACTAGAGATGCGAGTCCGTACGTCGCAAATATCGAAGGAAAACGCCCCTTTATTATATGTGGAAGGGCCTATCGCTACAGCGGACAGAATCAGTATCGAGAGGGTAGGCGAGGCAGACGGTATCAAATTATGGCATGATATTATTTATCCAGACCCTACAAGATTTGCCGTCCGCCTATTGCCCGACGACCATTGGGCACGCCATAGTGATGACGGTTGGGCGAGTTGGCGTGAGGCCGTCAACTGCTCACCAGAGGCCGACGAGCTGGTCACAGCCATTGGGCACGCTACCTGTTGGGAGGATCAGGACGCCGTTCTGTTCATGGCCACACAGCGAGTCATTTTCAAGACACCGTGGGGCGTGTTTCTTCGGCACTGGCGACAGTTTTTATGGATGAACGATGAGCCGCTTGTGATTCGTCCGAATCACGGCCTCTATTTATGTTTCGGCAGTGGGGGTGGTGTGGGATGGGGCCGTAGACCAGTGCATGAGATGGAGTCACAGTTAGAGTGGCTGCCGCCAGAATTAGCGATCGTCGGCATACTATGACACGCCTTGCCATAGTCCCCCAGCGTACACCATGCGAATAAACATGTGGTGCAGGTGGCTCATCGGGATTCGTATACGACAGAACCAGTACCCATACGGACGGACCGTTACGATACGCGCGGTGCCAGCTTTCGGCACCCCTCTCGATGAGACTCCCCCATGACGCCCCCGTTCGTGACTTCGGTGCAGGTCGGGTTGCCGCGCTTCCACGGCGTGCCGGGGTCGGCCGACCCGTTCGACAAGCCGTGGGCGACGGCGTTCTTCAAGGAGCCGGTCGCCGGGCCGGTCGAGGTCACGCCGGCGGGACTCGCCGGCGACGGGCAGTCGGACCTCGTCAACCACGGCGGCGTCGATAAGGCCGTGCTCGCGTACTCGGCCGACCACTACGACGGCTGGCGGGACGAACTCGGGCTGGCGGAGTTCCCGGGTGGGGCGTTCGGCGAGAACCTCACCGTCGCCGGGCTGAGCGAGGGCGACGTTTGCGTCGGCGACGTGTACCGCTGCGGCGGGGTGACGCTCGAAGTCACGCAGCCGCGGCAGCCGTGCTGGAAGCTCGCCCGGCGCTGGCGGATCAAAGACTTGCCGGCCCGCGTCGTCAAGAACGGCCGTTGCGGCTGGTACTTGCGGGTCACGCAAGTCGGCACCCTCGCGGCCGGCGACGCCTTCGAGTTGGTCACGCGGCCGAACCCGGCGTGGACGATCGGGCGGGCGCACCGCGTGATGCACTTCGCCAAGGCCGACGCGGCGGAGTCGTCGGCGCTCGCGGCCGTGCCGGGGCTGTCGCTCGACTGGCGCGAGACGCTCCGCAGTCGGAGTTGACCCTTGGCGCACCCCGTCCGGCGTGAGCGAGGGAACCGCCTTCCGCGCCAACGGCCGGCCGGGCCGGGCGTTACACCCTCGAACGGCACGCTGGACGGCCCGCCGGAGCAACGCTATCGTGACGCCCGGTACGATCACGACTGTCTGGACCCCGCCGGGGATGCTCATGACCGGCGACGCACCGGGCCTCACGCCGACGAATGCGCCGATGCCGGCCGACCCGGAGGTCGCCTGGGTGACCGCCGCGCAGGCCGGGGACCGCGACGCCTTCGCCCGGCTCGTCGAGCACTACTGGGACCGACTGTACCGCTGGATGTATCAACTGACCCGCGACCGCCACAAGGCCGAGGACCTGACCCAAGAGACCTTCCTGAAAGTCCTCGCGGCACTCGGTTCGTTCCGCACCGGCACGAACTTCCGGGCCTGGCTGTTTCGCATCGGCCACAACAACTTCGTCAACCTGAAGCGGGCCGAGCGCAAGAATATCCAGACGCTCAGCGACGACCCGCCGTCGCGCGACGCCGGCAGCCCCGACGGCAGTGCCGCCGACCGCGAGTCGCTGCGGCTCGTGGCGCTGGCCGTCGCGGACCTGGCCCCGGAGTTCCGCTCGGCGTTGTTGTTGCGCGTCGATGAGCAGTTGTCGTTCCGGGACGTGGCGACGGTGCTGAACATCACCGAAGAGACCGCGCGGTGGCGGGTGTTCAAGGCGCGGCAGAAACTGATGAAGGCGATCGGCCCCGGACTGTGGGGCGACGACGCCGACGAACCGACCGTCGAGGGACCGCGATGACCTGCGAGACGTTCCAACAGGCCCTGACCGCCTCCAGCGACCCGCGCCGGCTCCCGGCCGAGTCGGCGGACCACGCCCGCGGCTGCCCCGCCTGTGCCCGCTTCCGGCGCGGCCTGCTGAAGCTCGACCGGCTGGTGTCGCAAGTGCCGGTGCCGGCGAGTCCGCCCGCGGTCCGCGCCGCGTTCGTCGCCGGCCTCGCCACCGCCGACCTACCGCCGATCATCGAGCGCCGCCAACCCGCGCGGCGCGACTCGACCGGCACGTTGACGGCCTTCTGGGCGGCGCGCGAGCAGTGGCAGTACGCCGCCGGGGTCGCCGCGATGCTGACCGTCGGCGTCGGCGTCTGGTGGGTCTCGACCGGCTCGCGCCCCACCGGTGCCGGCGAGGTCGCCAAGCTGCGGCACGAGCTGCTATCGAAGGAAGTGCGGCACCTCGCGGCGTTGACGAAGGCCGAGACGCCGGGCGATAAGGTCGCGGTCTGGTCGGGGTGGGCCGCGGACATCACCGCCGAGGCGAAGCTGGTCCACAAGGTCGCGCCCGACGCCGAGATGGCGTCGCTGAGCCGCATGTACGCCCGCACCGTGGACGAGGGCGTCGTCCGGCAAGCGGCGCTGCTGCCGCCGTCGCTGACGCCCGCCGAGCGTCTGCAAGCCCTCGCCGACGCGGACGGCAAGTTGCAAGCGGCCGAGTCGGACGCCGAGACGCTGGCGAAGGAGGCCCCGCCGGCGGCGCGCGGGGAGTTGAAGAAGATCGCGGGCACGGCCAAGGCCGCCCGCGCCCGGTTGCAATCGATCATCCGCACGGGGGCTTAAGGAGAACCATGACGCGCTTAGTCCTCACGCTCGCCGTGGCCACGCTGCTCACCCTGTGGGCCGACGCCCAGACCGCGCCGGCCCCGGTGCTCGCGGCCGACCGCCTGCGGCTGTTGCACGCGAATCGGACATTGCTCGAAGAGTTGCTCGACCGCGGCGTGAAGCTCGGCGACGCCGCCGGCCCGCTCGACCGCGCCGACGAGTGCCGCCGGGCGCTCGGCACGCTCACCGACGCCATGAACCGCGCCACCGAGGAGCCGGCCGTCGATGCCGACCGCGTCGCCGAGTTGACCGACCACCTGACCGAACTCGTGCAGTCCGGCTTGGCCCCCACGCTCGCCGAAGCACGGGCACGGGTCCGGGCCGGCTCCCCTGGCGCGGAGCAACTCGCCAAGATCGAGACCGCCGCGACGACCGAGTTGACGGCCGTGCAGAACCAGTTCCTGCTCGACCCCCGCCTCGCCCGCAGCGCGAAGCTGAAGTCGTGCCAGGAGCGGTTGCGCGACGCCGCCGGCAAGATCACGCCGAAGGAGTGAACCCGCGGCCGGTGCCGTGCGTCCGCAGGGGTATGTTGACCCTCCAATTCGGCACGTCGAAGGTCCACGCCCTGGCCTTCAGCCCGGACAGCACGCGGCTCGCAGTGGCCTCCGGGCGGAAGCTCGCGGTGGTCGATTGGCGTGCGCCGGGTGAGCCGGTCTGGCGCGAGCCGCCGCCCGATGCGCGTGGCTCCGCAGCCACGGTGTCGTTCGACCCGGTCAATCCCGACGTAGGCGACGGCGGACTCCTCGCCGGCTACCGTTACCGCGCTTTCCACTTCGGCCTTACGGTCGCCGAGGTCACGCCACTCTACCCTTTCGGCTTAGCGAACGTCGTTTGGGCACCGCAAGTCGTGGTCGTCCCCGATAGCCCCCACCCACGCGTAACACTCCACTTGGGACGCCCCGCGGGCGGCACGTCGGAGTACCTTTTCGCCCTCCCGATTGGTGGCGGTACGCCCACCGCCCGGCTAGGCAAGCGTGACCCTGGCGGGCCGTGGCCGGCGGGGCAACACTTAGACCACCCGCGCGGGGCGTGGGCCGACACTCGCGGCCGGTTGCTCGTCTGGAGTGACAGTTTGCTGCGCCGCTACCGCTGGCCCCCGCCCACAACTTTCGTCAGGACCGTCTCGATCGGCCCGCAGCCCCTCCCGCCCGAGTCGGAGTTGCTCGCCG
>JANXTD010000884.1 GCA_025352585.1 Fimbriiglobus sp. | reverse complement strand
GGCAAGGCCCACGACCTGCGCTTCAGCAACTTCGACAGCCAACTCCGCGTCTGGCTCGACGGCCGGCTGCTCGACTTCCCCGGCGACGGTTTTTACACCCCGTGGGAGTCGTCCGGCTTCGACACGGCCTCGGGTGCGGCCCTCGGCGGGGTGTTCGCCCCGGCCGCATGGGGCGCGACCGTCCAGCACGACATCGCCGCCCCCGCCGCCGTGAATGTGACCGGCGGCGTGACCGTCACCGGCCTTCGGCTCTACGCCGACACCTACTTCTGCCCGGCGAGTACGCAACGGAGCCAGGACGCCGACCCCAGCGACCCGATCGACACGTTTTACGTGCAGCCGGGGCACTACTTCTGTCTGGGTGACAACTCGGGCCAGAGTCTCGACGGCCGCGTCTGGGGCCTGGTGCCGGAGCGGTTACTGCTCGGCAAGGCGATGTTCGTGTTTTGGCCCTCCAACCGCGTCGGCTTCATCAAGTGAAAGGCGGCGCGATGCTCGTCGGCGACACCCTGATCCGCGTTCGGTACGCGGAGACCGACCGCATGGGGCTGCTGCACCACGCGAACTACCTCGTCTACTTCGAGCAGGCCCGCACCGACCTGTTGCGTAGCGAAGGCAAGACGTACAAGGACCTCGAGGACGCCGGCTACTTCCTGGTCATCACCAAGGTCGAGGTGAAGTACAAAAGCCCCGCCTACTACGACGACTTGCTCACGGTGCGCACCACCGTGACGCGGACCAGCCCGGTCCGCCTGGAGCACAAGTACGAGGTGTTCAACCCGGCCGGGAAGTTGCTGGCCGAGGGCAGTTCGACTTTGGCGTGCGTCGGCCGGGACGGCAAGATCCAGGCGATGCCCGACTGGCTCGCCGACGCGAAGTGACCCCCTCCGGAGTACCGGCGTGACGCGATTCTGGATTCATCACGCCCTGCCGGTGCTGCTGTGCGCGTTGCCGGTGGCCGCCGCGGTGACCGTCTTCTTTGCCGTGCCGCCGGACGCCCGCGCCGACTACTGGGAGCGCGTGCAGCACTCGCCGATCGACTGGCTGATCCTCGCGGCCGGTTCGGTGCTGTTCACGGCGCAGATCGTGTTGACGTGGCGTTCGCTCCGGTGGAAGGAAACCAACTTCGACGAGCGGCCGGACAAGTGGCTCGAAAACCTCGCCCAGGCCGCCGAGTGGTTCCCGCTGCTGGGGCTGATCGGCACCGTCGCGGCGATCTTGCAGACCTTCGGCAGCTTCAAGAACTCGGCCAACCCGACGCCGCAGCAGATCATCCGCGAGTACGCCCCCGCGATCACGGCCACCGGCAGCGGGCTGTTCATGGCGCTGATGAACATCCTGCCGCAGTGGGTGGCCCGCGTCGGCCGCGACCTGATCCGCAGCCTCGCCGGCGAAGCCAACGTCGTGACGCTGACCGTGCCGCCGGAAGACCGCCCGCCGACGGGGGGGCCGCGATGATCCGGCCGCCGTCGCGCTCGGTGACGCGGTTCTTCATCCCGCTCATCGACGTGCTGATCCTCCTGTTCTGCATCTTCCTGCTAATGCCGTTCGTCGGCCAGCCGGGCACGCCCGACCCCGACGCGCCGGAGTCTGCGGCGCAACTGACGCCCGACGAGTTGCGGCAGAAGCTGCTCGACGCTGAGTTGAAGGCCGCGCAAGACGCCGCCGAGATCGCGCGGTTGCAGGCGGCGGCGTTGACCCCGGCCAACCGCGTCGGCGTGCGCGTCCTCGAAATTGACGCCGCGACCGGCAGGCTCTTTGCCTTCGACCCCGACGCGGCCGACACCCGGCAAGAAGTCCGCGACCAGTCGGACGCCCAGCGGCTCATCGACCAGGGCCGGCGCACGGCCAAGGGCAAGGACGTGTTCTTCCTGCTGCTCTACCCGCGCGTGCGGTCGGGCTTCCCGGAGCAGCCGCAAGTCGAGGCGTACCGCCGCTGGTTCGACGGCGTGCCGCACGGCTTCGACAACCCCTGGGGCCAACCCGGCCCGGTGAAACCATGACCTTCGCTGTACTGGGCCTCAACCCCGACCACGTCGCCGCGTTGGTGGTCAACTCCCTGGCCGTCGCCGGCGGCTTCCTGGCCGGCTACGCCCTGACGCTGCTCGCCACGTACCTCCTCGACCGCTGGATGACCGGTGGCAAGTCGCCGGTCGGGCTGCAGCGGGCGGTGAAGATGGTCGGCGGCGTCTGCGGCGCGTTACTCGTACTGCTGCTGGTGTTCGGCGCGGGTAACGGCGGCCCCGGCGACGGACCCGGCACCACGGCCGCCACCGGCGCGGGCAGCGGCACCGGCACCACAGTCGGCACGACGAAAACCGCCGACCCGGCGACACCCCCGAAGCCGCCGGAGCCGCCGGAGCCGCCGCGGACCGAGGAAGTCGTCCGCGTCACGGTCTTGAGTGGGGCCGATGTCGTCGGCGAGAAGTTCTACGTCGTCGAGGGCGACGCGGCGAAGTTGACGCTCGACGAGGTCAAGCGGACGCTCGCCGAGCGTAAGGCCGGCACCTTGAAGTCGCTGGCCGTCGCGGTGGTCCTCGCGGCGCGCACCGACCCGGACGGCAGCGGGGTTCGCAGCCTCATCGGCATGGCGCAAGACGCCGGGTACGCCGTCAAACTGCCGCAGGCGAAGTGACGCCCCCCGCCGCGAGTGCCGTGCCGAGGGTGCTGGTCTTCGGCCCGGCGAAGTCGGGCAAATCGACGCTGCACGAGCAGGTCGTCCGGGTCGCCACGCGGGCCGCCGGCTCCGACGCCGCGTCGCTGCCGAACGTCGGCCCCGACACCGGCCTCCGCCGCGAGTTGACGCCGCACCGGGTTGCGGTGTCGAACCCCTCGGCCGGCCCCCTCGGCGGGCACTTCGAGCTGTGCGACTGCGACAGCGACGCCGCCGACCGATTACTCGCGGCCCCCGACGCCGCCGTCCGGGCGAAGGCCCGCGGGCTGCTCGCGGACGCCGTTCGCTCGGCCGACGCCCTGGTGCTGGCCG
>JANXTD010000881.1 GCA_025352585.1 Fimbriiglobus sp. | reverse complement strand
CAACGGCGTAGGACTCGGCGGCGCTGGTGCCGGCCACGACCAGGGTGTCGGCGGTGGTGCCGCCTGTGACCGTCGGGGCCGGGGTGCCGAGGTTCCAGACGAAGCGGTCGCGGCCCGCCCCGCCGACCTGGGTCGCGCCACCCGACAGGGTCGTGTCGCCCGCGCCGGCGGTGAGGGTGTCGAGCGCGTTGTCGCTGGAGAGCACCGAGGAGTTGCCGCCGCCGGTGAAGGTCGCCACGGCGGAGGAGGAGTTGAGGAAGGTGGCGCTGCCGCGGCCGCCGACCGCCTGGACCTTCATGCCGCGGAAGGTGCCGAGGTGCGACTGCAATCGCAACTCGTCGGTGCCGTCGCCGAAGCCGGCCGTGATGAAGGTGACGTTGTCGAAGGTCGCCGTGGTGCCGAAGGCCCGCACCCGGACGTGCTCGCCGGTCGTCGCCCCTGGGCCGATCGCGTCCACCAGGAACGCCTCGTCGTCGTTACCGCCGGAGTTCAGCACCAAGGTGTTGCCGACGAGCGTGCCGAGGATGGGGATGCTGCCGTCGTCGATCTTCAGGTAGCCGAGGGTCAGGTGGATGGTGCCGAAGTCGATCCCCGCGACGGTGACGCTGGCGTCGGCGGTGATCTTGCCGGTGTCGCCGTCGTAGCGGATGCCGACGTTGCCGCCGACGATCGTCACGCCGAAGGCCCGCAGGCGGCCGTAGCCGGAGCCGCTGAACTTGAGCACGTTGGTGCCAAAGACCCCCGGCTGGTAGCTGGCGTCGAGGCTGAACCCGGCCTGGATGCCGAAGTCGTTGGTGCCGAGGTCGATTCCCCCGGACAGGTGGACGCTGAAGGTGCCGTCGCTGTCGAAGTAGCCGTTGGCCGAGACGGTCGCCACGTCGAAGAGGTTGGCGGTGAACGACCCCGACACCCGGAACCCGGCGTCCGAGATCGTGATCGAGCCGCTGCCGGTGAAGGTGATCGCGTCGAGCAAGCTGAGGCGGGCGTTGGTGACGGCGACCTTGGCCAGGAACGACGCCGGCCGCGTGTCGAGGTCGAGTTCGAGGTTGGCCCCGGCGGTGAAAATCCCTTTCACGCCGAACGACCCGTTGGTCCCGCCGAAGCCGACCGTCGCGGCCAGCACCAGGCCGTTGTTGTTGCTGTTGGCCTGGTTGTAGTAAATCGCCGCGGTGGCCGTGACCGTGAACACCGACTGGTTGAACAGGGTGAGGTGGGCGTCGGCCGCCAGGGTGATCGCCTGCGCGCCGACGGTGACCCGGAACGAGCCGTCGAGCGCGAAGCCGCCGAGGGTGATCGAGCCGGCCAGGAACACCTGGGCCGACTGCGCCGGCAGCGTGATCGCCTTGCCGTCGAAGGCGAAGCTGCCGTCGGCGGTGCCGGTGGTGTTGACGCCGATGAGCGCCTTGAGCTTGGCGTCGGCGGCCAGGCCGGGGACGCTCAGGTTCAGCCCGGCGTCGATGGAGATCGCCCCGACCAGCCCGGCCGAGGTGACGCGGACGAACCCGGCCGCGTGCGCGTGGAACAGGTTCGACGCGCCGGGCAGGGCGATCGACGCCTGGGCGTCGGCGCGCAGCTCGAAGCCGGACGAGCCGACGGTGATCTGGAACGCCCCCTCCAGCTTCACGGCGTTGAGCAGCGTGACCGTGACCGGCCCCAGCCCGCCCTGGTTCACGGGGGTCAGGTCGCCGAGGGCGACGAAGAAGTACGGCCCGGCGGCGAACGGCGTCGCCCCCGCCAGCGTCGGCGGTGCGGCCGGCACGACGACCGCCTGCGCCCCGCCCGGCAGGGTCACGAAGGCGTGCAGCTTCGAGAAGTCCAGCGCCGGCGCGTTCTTCGCCGACGCCGCCTGGATCGCCACGAGCCGGGCCTGGAGCCGGTCCGGCACGACGTAGGTGAACTCCTTGCCGGTCGAGTTGAACAGCAACTCGGCCGACCCCGTGACGTCGAGAACCCCCGGCACGCCGTACGCGCCGATCAGGTCCAGCCGGCCGGCAATAATGGGCGTCAGCCCCTCGCCGACGTGCTGTAGCGCGATCAGGCCGACGCCGTTGAGCGTGAACAGGTTCAGCGGCTGGCCCAGCGTCACGCGGATGCCGATGGTGCCGGCGACGAAGAGGTTGGCCTGGAGGCCGCCGCTCGGGTCGGAGCCGATCACCGCCGAGAAGGCCCCGAGGATGTCGATGTCCGCGCCGAACTTGGTGCCGGCGACGCTCGCCGAGTTGTGGAAGGTCAGCGACCCCTGGGCCTCCAGCAGCAGCGTTTGCGGCTGGAGTAGGACCGTCACCGGGTCGCGGCCCGGCAGCGACAGCGGCACGCTGACGTAGTCGCCGGTGCTGTTGAAGCCGATGAGCAGGTCGGCGTCGGCGCTCAGCCCGGCGTCGCGCAGGAAGCTCAGGCCGGGGCTGTTCGTCGTGAAGTTGATCTCGAGCGCCCCGTACACCGTGGGGGCACCGCTGCCGTGCTGCTCGAGCACCAGCCGGCCGGCCCCGCTGACGAGGTCGCCGGCCTTGATGACCCCCTCGACCGACAAGCTGCCCGACACGTCGATCGTCAGCTTGCCGAGGCCACTTTGGCCCTGCGGCGGGATGTCCACGCGCAGCTTCAGCTCGGCGTACTTGCCGTTCGGCCCCAGGCTGCCGCCGACGACGAGGCTGGCGAACGACGTGGCCCCGACGGTCGCCTGGCCGTTGATGACGAACTCGAACGCCGCCGGCTTGGGGCCGCCGACACGCGGGTTCATCAGGTTGCCGGCCGTGTCGTAGAAGGCGAAGGTCATCAGCCCCTTGACGGTGACCAGCGGCGGGGCGCTGACCGCCGAGCCGGCCGTCGGGGCGGGCAGCGCGCCCTTGAACACGAAGGTCACCGGGGCGGTGGGGTCGGCCTGGTTCACCGTGCTGAGGTCGGCGAACAGCTTGGCGTTGAGGCTGACGCTGTCGCCGAGGGTGATCGTGCCGGAGATCAGGAACTTGCCGTCGGTGGTGACGATCAAATCGACGCCGCCGCGGATGGCGTTGGCGGACGCGTAGGTGCTGTAGAGGTCGGCCCCCGCCTCGATGCGGAACACGGTGCCCGGCCCGCCCAACGCCCCGCCGCCGCCGGTGACGACGATGGTGCCGCCGTAGAGCCGCAGGTTGTACGTGTGCAGGCCGTCCTTGATGCTCCAGACCGAGCCGGCCGTGGCGACCGTGACCGTGTCCGAGGTGCCGATCGAGTAGCCGCCGGCCGAGAACGCCGCCGCCAGGGCCGCGGTGACCTTCCCGCCGGCGAGGTCCGTCGCAAAACTGGAAATCAACGGGGCGAACAGTAGGCCGAACGCCCGCAGACTGACCGTACCGTCGTCGGCCGTCACCTGACGGACCACGTACTGGCTACCGCGGAACGACAACTCCCAGACGCTTCCGGGGACCGTAGCCGTCACGGTGGCCGACGCACCGACGCGGGAGACGACCTTGCCGGCGGCCGTGAACGCGGCGTCGAGTTCCGGGGTGACGGTGCCGGCGTCCAGGGCGGTCGCGGCGTCGGCGGCCCCGGTCTTGAGGCTGAACAGGTAGCCGGTGCTGCCGGCGGCGATGTTGGCGACCTGCTGCTCGGTTTGGAGCCGCCACTGCGGGTCGGTCAGCGAGGTCGTCGGCTGGTAGTCCGGCTGGTCGAGCTGGTCGGGGTCGGTCGGCGTGGCCAGCGGCTTGGCGTTGAAGGTGATGCCGCCGCGGAAGTTGCCCAGCGAGAGGCCGCTGATCGGCTCGATCAGGATGCCGCCCTCCGAGCTGAGGTACGCCGAGAGTGGCCCCGACTCGGTGAAGGCGAACTTGACCGTCAGCCCGGCGACGCCCGGAATGCTGAAGCCGGCCTTAATGCCGACGAACATCGTCGTGTCGGCGTAGTCGGTCGCGGAGTCGTCGAGCCGGACGCCGTCGGCGTCGAACTTGACGACGCCCAAAATGAGTGCGCCGGTCAGCCCCGCGCCGCCGACGGTGCCGCTCGCGGAGATCGAGAAGCCGCCGATGCCGACGATCGGGGACCGGCCGGCGGCCAGGCGCGACGGCTGGACTTGCAGGTCGGTCACCGATCCGGAGACGGCGATCACGCCGCCGAGCTTGGCGTCCACGCTGCCCGAGACGCTGACGACGAAGTCGCCGGGGGTGCCGGCGAAGTCGGGCCAGGTCAGCCCCAGCGACGTGAGCGCGACCGGCAGGAAACTCGGCACGCCGAAGAGGCTCGACGCGAGCTTGCTGGTGTCGAAGGAGACGCCGAAGCCCGGCTTGGTCTGGAAGCGGCCGTCGGCCAGGACCGCGAACTTGGTGATCGAACCCGCCACGTCGAGCTTGCCGGCGACGACGTGGGCCGTGGCGGTGCCGTTGACGCTCAGCACCGGGTCGGTGCCGGTGGCCAGCGGGTTGACGGTGAAGTTGGTGGCCCCGACGGTCAGGTAGGTGCCGAGCGACGCGGACAGGGAGTCGGCGGAGAAGGTGAAGCCGGTGACGCGGCTCAGGCCGTCGAGGCTGACGGCGAGCGCGGGGTTCTCGACCTGCAGCGAGAAGGCCTTGCCCGCCTTGGAGATGGTGAACTCGGACGCCCCGACGGCGACCCCGCCCAACTGTACCGGCTGGCCCTGGGTGTACGAGAAGTCGGTCACCTGGAAGTACGGGTTGGTGACGGTCACGAGGCTCGACAGGCTGAAGGTCTTGGCGACGGTGAGCTTGCCGTCGCCGAAGGCGAAGCCGTTGTCGCGGATCTCGAGCGCGGGGCTGTTGTCGGTGGCGTTGAACTCGCCGGCGAGCTTGAGCTTGGGGGCGTCGATGGCGACCTTCGACGCGGTGAATAGCGTCTGCCCGGCGGCGAGGCCGCTGTTGTAGGCGAGGACGCCCTTCTCCGCCGACGCCTTGAAGAGGTCGGGCACCTCCACGTCGAAGGTGTCGAAGCCGAGGCTGAAGCCTCCCGAAGTGGTCGTGTCGCCGGCCAGGCCCGTCGCCGGATCGACGGCGCTGCCCAGGGTGAAGGTGCCGACGACGTTGGTGGCGGTCGCCGCGATCGACTTACCCTCGCCCCCGGCCGGCGGGCTGGTCCCCTCGGGGGCCGACTGGCCGAAGGTCAGCCCGGCCGTCTCCGCCTTGAGGCCGACGCCGACGCTCAGTTGCGACCCGACCAGGCCGATCTGCGGCAGCGTCAGCGACAGGTTCGTCATCGTCAGCGGGCCGAGGTGGACCGACTCGACCGTCGCCTTCGGCAGCGGCGGCAGGCCGGTACTCTCCGGCAGCAGGTTGAACCCGGTCGGCGCGAACGTCTCCGGGGCGGCGAGTGTGAAACTGGTCGTGCCGTCGTTGGCGAGCGCGAGTCGGAAGTCGGCCGCGTCGCCGACGATGTCGAAGACGCGGCGGGTGCCGGCCGAGATGCCGATGGTCACCGCGCTGGCCGCGAGGTCGAGGCCGCCGCCGGGGAGTTCGGTGGCCGTGAACGTCGCCGCGACGGTCAGCCCCGACCCCTTGGCGCTGCTCACGGCGAAGGCGGCCGGCCCCTGGAAGCGGACCACGTCGGCGGCGTCGGGGAACGACACCGCGACCGGCCCGGCCGGCCCGGCGAGGGCGAAGGTCTGGGCCGCCCCCGTGGTGTTCAGGTCGTAGCGGAGGCCGACGCTGGACGCGACGAGCCCCGGCAGGCCGAACACCGTCGGGCCGGCCCCGACGGCGGCGCTGCTCGCCGAGACGGTCCCCGCGACCCCGCTGGCGACGAACGCGAAGGCCCCGGTCGCGCCGGCCAGGGTGACGCCGAGTTTGCCGCCGCCCAGGCTCACGCTCGCGCCGGCCGCCGCGACACTGACCCCGGCGGCCGGCCCGCGCTCGGTGAGGCCGAACGACCCGGTGACTGTCTCGCCGCCGGCCGCGAAACTGCCCTCGACGGCGACCGGGGCGGCCGCGCCGTCCGCCGCGCCGAAGAACGCGGTGACGGCGGCGATGTCCGAGGCGCGGCGGCCGTGGAACTCGACCGTCTCGCCGCCGGCGAGGTGGAGTTGCACCCCCGTGGCGTCCGGCAGCGCCGTACTCGCCAGCCCGCCGGTGGGCGTGATCCGCGGCTCCAGTTGCTCCACGCGGAGCGGGCGGACGCGGCGGCTGCGGTCACTGCGGTTGGGGCGGCGCGACGGCATGGGGTCACTCGGGTGCGCGGAGGGGGAGGCTCGGCGGGCCGGGCGAGGCGGCACCGCATACCCACACATCCGCGGCGTGTGACACGACGTGATTTCGAGTCAGCGAGCCGGCTACTCGTCGAGGGCGTCGCCGAGTTCCTGGCGCAGGCGGCGGAGGACGCGGGACTTGGCCTGGCGCACGGCCGCGGCGCTCACGCCCAGGTCGGCGGCCACGTCGGCCGGGGTGCGGCCGCCGACGACGTGCTGCCAGAACATCTCCCACGTCCGCGGCTCGAACTCCCCGCGCACCAGTTCCAGCCCACGGCGGTGCAAGGCGACCGAGTCGGCCGGGCAGTCCGGCTCGTCCGCCGAATCCGGGTCGCCGGCCCGGTCTGGCAGGGCGTCGATCCGCAGGCGGAAGTCGGTGCCGCCGACGGCACGCGGCTGGTGGCCGGCGGCATGGAAGTGGCGCAACAGCGCGTGCCGGGTGACGCCGAAGAGCCAGCCGCGGAAGGTGTCGGACGGGCGGTCGCGGCGGAAGCCGGCAAGCCCCCCGGCGACGGCGCGGAAGACTTCCTGCGCCACGTCCTCGGCGTCGGCCCCCACGACGCCGCGCCGGGCGGCCCACGCCTCGACCAGTGGGCCGTACAGAAAGACCAGCCGCGACCAGGCGTCCGGCTCGCCCCCGCGCAGGCGGCCGAGCAGGGTCAGCGAGGTGCCGACGTCGGGCACGAAGTTCGGCACGGTCGCCCCCGGTGAAACGAGGTGTCACACGCCACGGAGGGTTGTATGAAGACTAGGCCCGTGACCCCCGGCCGGCCACCACTATGCGCACCGACGACGATTGTCCGCCCGCGACGTGCTTGTCCGCCTTCCACCGGGGCGACCTGGCCGACCCCGCCGCCGACGCCGTGGCCGCCCACGTCGAGGGCTGCGCCGCGTGCGAGGCGGAGTTGCAGGGCCTCGACGCCGACGAAGCCCCGCTGGTCGCCGGCCTGCGCGGCGCGGCCCCGCTCGCCGAGCCGCGCTCGGGGTCGCACGCGGTCCCGCCGTCGCTCGAAGGGGTCGGCGCGGTCGTCGGCGGCCGCTACAAGCTCGTCGAGCCGCTGGGCGAGGGCGGCATGGGCACTGTCTGGATGGCCTTGCAGACCGAGCCGGTCCGCCGCCCGGTCGCCGTGAAGCTCATCAAGCCGGGCATGGACAGCCGCCAGGTGCTGGCCCGCTTCGAGGCCGAGCGGCAGGCGCTGGCGCTGATGGACCACCCCAACATCGCCAAGGTGCTCGACGCCGGGGCGACCGAGCGCGGCCGGCCGTTCTTCGTCATGGAACTCGTCAAGGGCGTGCCGATCACGCGCTACTGCGACGAGCACAAGCTGACCCCCCGCGAGCGCCTCGAACTCTTCGTCCCCGTCTGCCAGGCGGTCCAGCACGCCCACCAGAAGGGCATCATCCACCGCGACCTGAAGCCGGGCAACGTGCTGGTGGCGCGGTACGACGACCGGCCGGTGCCCAAGGTCATCGACTTCGGCGTCGCCAAGGCGGCCGGCCAGCCGCTGACCGACCGCACGCTCATGACCGGCTTCGGGTCGGTGATCGGCACGCCGGAGTACATGAGCCCCGAGCAGGCGACCTTCAACGCCCTCGACGTGGACACCCGCACCGACGTGTACGCGCTGGGCGTGCTGCTTTATGAACTCCTCACCGGGGCCACGCCGCTCGACCGCGGCGTCCTGGAGTCGGCCGGCCTGTTGGAGATGCTGCGCGCGGTCCGGGAGCAGGAGCCGCCGCGGCCGAGCACGCGACTGAGCACGTGCGACACGCTGCCGGCCGTCGCCGCCGCGCGGGGCACCGAGCCGCGCAAGCTGGCCGGGCTGGTGCGGGGCGAACTCGACTGGATCGTCTTACGGGCCGTCGAGAAGGACCGCGGCCGCCGCTACCAGACCGCCAGCGCGTTGGCCGCCGACGTGGAGCGCTACCTGGGCGGGGAGCCGGTCCACGCCGCGCCGCCCTCGGCCGCCTACCGCGCGCGGAAGTTCGCCCGCCGCTACCGCGGGCCGGTGTCGGTCGTCGCCCTGGTGCTGGTCGCGCTGGTCGCCGGCGTCATCGGCACGACCGCCGGGCTGGTCCAGGCGGAGGCGGCCCGGCGCGAGGCCGACCGGCAGCGGCTCGACGCCGTCGCGCAAGCCGAGCGGGCCGAGTTGTCCCGCCTCGCCGCCCAGGAGCTGGCCTCGTTCCTCTACCAGGACATCCTCTCGCAGGCCGACGTGCGCCAGCAGTCCGGCTGGCTCGAGGTCGTGGACCCCGACGTGACGCTGCGCGAGGCCCTCCGCCGGGCGGGGACGCGCATCGGCGGCCGGGCCGGCCTCACCAACCGCTCCGAGACGCTCATCCGCTGGGCGGTCGGCGACAGCCTCGTCGGCGTCGGCGACGGGGCCGAGGCGGTTCCGCACCTGGAGCGGGCGATCCGGCTCATGGAGGCCGACCCGAACTACGGCCCGCAGCACCAGGAAACCCTGTTCGGCATGCACAAGCTCAACGAAGCCCTCCGCTCCGCCGGCCGACTCGACGAGGCCCTGGCGGTCGCCGAGAAGGCGGTGGAGTTGACGAAGACGCCCCACTTCCAAAGCCTCGTCGGCGACGAGGGCAACGTCTTGTATCGCGGCGACGCCGCCCAGACCCTGCTCGACCTCGGCCGGCCGGAGCAAGCGGTGCGGCAGCTCGAAGAGTGCGCCGCTTGGGCCGCGCGGGAGCCGGTCAACGAGGACTTGGGCGATATTGTCCAGGCCAGCCTCGCCGACGCCTACCGCGTCGCCGGCCGGCCGGCCGACGCACGCCGCATCCTCGAGCGAGTGATGCTCCACGAGCATGCGAAGGCCGACGAGCCGTGGGCCGCCCGCCTGCACTTCGCCCTGGGGCGCGTCCTCATCGAGCGGCAAGAGTGGGAGGCCGCCGAGGGGCACTTCCGCGCCAGCCTCGCCACCCGCCGCCGGCGCGAGCCGAAGCAGTGGACGACGTTCGCCACCGCCGCGCTGCTCGGCGAAGTCCTGGTCGCCCGGAAGAAGTCCGACGAGGCCGAACCGCTCCTGGTTGACGGCTACCACGGCCTGACCGCGCGGCTCACGGCGATCCCGGTCCGCCACAAGCACCTCCGGACCGACGCCGCCGAGTGCCTCGCGCGCCTCGCCGAAGCCCGCGGCGACGCGGCCGGGGCGGCGAAGTGGCGCGCCGCGGACGCCCCCCGCGAGAAAGCCCCCGCCCCGCGACCGGTCCCGTAGCGACGCGGCCGAGTCCCACAGCCGCAGTATCGCCGTTCCGTCACTTCCGCGACGACCACGCTTTCTCGAAGAACTCCACGACGGGCTTCGGGTCCGGCAACCCGTGCGGGTGGTGGTCGCCTCCCGCCTTGACGACGCGTTCGACCGGGCCGTCCAGTGCCTTGTAGCGGTCGTAGACGACCCCCGAATTCTCCTTGTGCGGCACGGCCCGATCGCTGTCGCCGTAGACCAGCAGCAGCGGGAGTTTCGCCTTGGCGAGCGGGGCCAAGTTGTCCACCGGGTTCCCTCGGTAGGCGACGGCTTCCTTGTCGTCCTTGAAGTCGAAGGCTTTGAGGACGTTCTGCCACTCCGCTGCCGAGCCTGGCCCGGTGCCCAGCCCCTTCGGCTTGCCGCCCGGCCAACTCTTGAAGTCGCACACGCCGTTGTCGAGATACACGGCGAGAGTCTTGTCGGGGTGGGCTGCCGCCCAGGACATGCAGTACAGCGCCCCCCGGCTGAGGCCGATGAGGCCGGGCTTGGGGTGCAGCCCGTGACCCTTGACCAACGCCTCGTGGAACTTCTCCCACCGGGCGACGGCCTTGGGGGAGCCGAAGAGGTTCGGCACGCCCATGTAGGCGAGGTGCCAGCCGCCCTTGACCAGTTCGATGTCGGCGTTAGGGAACGAGTCGAAGAACTCGCCGCGCCACGCCCAAGGGCGGCCCGGTAGCGGCTTGGCCGGTGCCACGACGATGACATCGGCCCCGTCGACCTGGAAGTCGTGCCGCGCGAACCCGTTCCACTCGGACACCTTCCCCGGAAACGGCTTGGGTTCGCCTTGCTCTTGACCTCGGCACCTGGCAACCAAGGGACCGATCGAGAGGGCGGTCAACGCGATCACGATTGCCAGTTTCACGATGTCGTCTCCGTCAGGGTGGGGCCGTGCCGATGCGGATAACGTAGGAACACTCGGTAGCGGCGGCGTCCGGTCCAGATCCTCGCCGCGCACCCGGCAGGCGTTCCGCGGCCGACAGCCGGTGAGGAAGTGGCAGTGGCCCGCGCCCAGCCCATCGCGACCCTGTCGGCCCGCAGCCGGCGGTCCGCAAAAATCGATGGCTTCCCGCCGGGCCCGGCTCCCGGCACCGGCTACGCACCAAGGGGGCGATTGCGGCACCGCGCCGCGGCGCGGGCGCGACAATTCGTTGGGCGGGGCCGCGGGGGTGGGTTATGCTGGGCCTCGCGCCCGCCCCGCCACCCCGAGTCCGGCCCATGCGGTACGCCGCCCCCACGCTCGTCGCCGCACTCCTCGCCGCGTTGTCCCCCGCCGAAGAGCCTCGCCCGCCGGCGGGCCGCGCCGTCGATTTCGAGGCCGACGTGCGGCCGATCCTGGCGAAGTCGTGCCACGCCTGCCACGGGCCGGACAAGCAGCGCGGGGGGCTGCGCCTCGACCGCAAGCGGGACGCGCTCGCCGGCGGCGACGGCGGCCCCGCCGTGGTGCCGGGCAAGCCCGCGGGGAGCTCCCTGCTAGGCCGCGTCGCCGGCGTCGATCCCGACGGCGTCATGCCCCCCAAGGGAGAGCGGCTGAGCGCGGCCCAGGTCGGCGTGCTGCGGGCGTGGGTCGAGCAGGGGGCCAAGTGGCCGGACGACGCGGCCGCGGCGGGCGGGGTCTGGTGGTCGCTGCGCCCGCTCGCCCGCCCCGCCGTGCCGCCGCCGGCCCCTGCGGACTCGGGGCGCGCGCGGAACCCCATCGACGCCTTCGTCCTGGCCAAGCTGCGCGAGCGGGGGCTGGCCCCGTCGCCCGAGGCCGACCGGCGCACGCTGCTGCGGCGCGTCACCCTGGACCTGACCGGCCTGCCGCCGAGCGACGCCGAGCGGGACGCCTTCTTGGCCGACGCCGCGCCGGACGCCTACGAGCGGGTCGTCGATCGGCTACTGGCCAGCCCGCGCCACGGCGAACGCTGGGCGCGGCACTGGCTCGACGCGGCCCACTACGGCGACAGCCACGGCTACGACAAGGACCAGCCGCGGCCGAACGCCTGGCCGTACCGCGACTACGTGATTCGCGCTCTGAATTCGGACAAGCCATACGGGCGATTCGTCCAAGAACAGATTGCGGGGGACGTGCTGTTCCCTGGCACCGTCGATGGCATCGAGGCACTCGGTTTCCTGTCGGCGGGGCCGTGGGATTTCATCGGCCATGCCGAGTTGCCCGAGTCGAAGATCGACGGCAAAATCGCCAGGCACCTCGACCGCGATGATTTCGTCGCCAACACGATGAGCACCTTCGTTGGGCTGACCGTTCACTGCGCGCAATGCCACAATCACAAGTTCGATCCGATCAGCCACGAAGACTATTATCGCTTGCAAGCCGTGTTCGCAGCCATCGACCGGACCGACAAAGCGTACGACTCGGACCCCGCAATCGCCGCCCAACGTGCGGCACTCGAAGCGCGGAAAGCCGATGCCGAT
>JANXTD010000068.1 GCA_025352585.1 Fimbriiglobus sp. | reverse complement strand
GTCGAGCGTAAACTGGTGGTTGAACAGGGTCAGGGACTGCAACGGCGTCGTCGTGCTGGCCCGGCGTGGCGTCGCGCCGGCGGGGTCGGGGCAGTCGAAGTCGGTCAGCACGTCCACGCGGGCGGCGCGGGCGTTCTGGTGGTAGACGGCGCGGCGGTACGTCTCGGGGCCGGGGGCGTCGAGCGGGTGGTACGTCGCCACGTTGTCCTGGGCGTAGCGGTACAGCCGGAAGCCGGGGCCGCCGGCCTTGCGGTCGAGCTTGCCCGCCGCGGCGAGCATGGCGTCGCGCACCTCCTCGCCGGAGAGCCGCCGCGGCGGGAAGCGCCAGAGCAGCCGGGCGTCGCCGTCGAGACCCGCCGCGGCCGGCCGGAACTCCGACGACTGCCGGTAACTTTGCGACGACACGATGAGCCGGTGCAGCGGCTTGAGCCGCCAGCCGCCGGCGCGGAGTTGGGCCGCGAGCCAGTCGAGGAGTTCGGGGTGCGTCGGCTTGGTGCCCATCGCGCCAAAGTCGCTGGGCGTGTCCACCAGCCCGGTGCCGAAGTGCCATCCCCAGACGCGGTTGGCCAGCACGCGCGGCGTCAGCGGGTTGTCGGCGGCGACGATCCACTCGGCCAGCGCCAGCCGCCGCTCGGCCTCCGGCACCGTGTCGGCAAGGCGGTAGCCTTTTTGCGCGCCGGCGGTGAAGTCGGGGCTGCCGAGGCTCACCGGCTCGCCCTTCTTCTGCGGGTCGCCGCCGACTGCCAGGCGGAACGGCCCCGGCGCGGCCGACGTGCGGCCGACCCACCACTTCTTGCCCCCCGGCCCGACCGCCCGCTCGCCGTGGGTCACGCCGGCGAAAGTCGCCTGGAGCCGGTGATAGTCGTGCTGCGACACGGGGTCGAACTTGTGGTCGTGGCAGCGGGCGCAGCCGACTGTGATGCCCAGGAAGGCCTCGGAAGTCGCCCGCACCATGTCGTCGAGGGCGTTGGCGCGGATCACCGCGGCCTGCGCGGCGTCCTGGTTGCCCACGTCGTCGTACGGCCCGACGACCAGGAAGGCGACGCCGACCTCGACCGCCGGGTCGCCGGGGCCGAGCCTGTCGCCGGCGAGGTGTTCCCGGACCAGCCGGTCGAACGGCTTGTCGTCGTTGAAGCCCCGGATGACGTAGTCGCGGAACGGCCAGGCGTTGTCGAGAATCACGTTGCGCTCGTAGCCGATGCTCTCGCCGAAGCGGACCACGTCGAGCCAGTGCCGGCCCCAGTGCTCGCCGTAGCCCGGAGACGCCAGCAGCCGCTCCACGAGCCGGGCGTACGCGGCGTCGGAGGGGTCGGCGGCGAACGCGGCGACCGCCTCGGGCGTCGGCGGCAGGCCGGTCAGGTCGAGCGTCACCCGGCGCACCAGCGCCCGCGGGTCGGCGGAGCCGCTCGGCGTCAGGCCTTTCGCCTGGAGCTTGGCGAAGACGAAGCGGTCGATCGGGTTCGCGGCCCACTCCGGCGGCAGGCCGGGCGGGTCGGGCGGCGCGACGGCGGCCAGCGGTTGCAGCGACCACCAGGCGCGGTCGCCCTTGGCGCGCTCGCGGACGACGGCGTCGGCCGGCCAGTTCGCCCCGGCCGCGACCCAGCGGCGCAGGGTGGCGACCTCGGCGGCGCTCAGCGGTTGGCCCTCCTTGGGCATCCGCGGCGGCTCGCCGGCGTCCGAGGGCGTCACGAGTTCGAGCAAACTACTCTCGTCGGGCTTGCCGGGCACGACGTAGTCGCCGGCGAGCAGGTGCGCGGGGCGGTCGAGCGAGACTTTGCCCTTGGCGTTGCCGGGCTGGTGGCAGCGGACGCAGTGCCGCTCCAGGATTGGCGCGACCTCCGCGGCGAACTGGCTGGGCGGCGTGGCCACCAGGCCGGCGAGGGCCACGAATCCGGCGGCGAACGCGGCGACCATGCGGGGAGGACTCGTCGGGGGGGCGGGCCGGCCCCACTGTAACCGAGTCGCCGCGGCGCATCAACCATCAACTGGCGGGGTCGGTTCACGACGCCGTGAAGACGCTGCGCACCAGCACGTTGTCGCCGACCTGCTCGACGTGCGTCGAGGCGGGCGGCCGCGACTCGGCGACGGTGCCGACGCCGCGGCCCCCGACCGGCCCCGGCGCGTGCGCGCCGCCGAAGAGCTTGGGGGCGACGAACACCCACGCCTCGTCGATCGCGCCGGCGTCGTGCAGCGACCCGAGCAACTTCGCGCCGCCCTCGACCAGCACGCGCGTGAAGCGCCGCCGGCCCAGGTCGTCGAGGACCGCCAGCGGTGATAGGGCGTTGTCACTCGACGGCAGGCCGACGACTTCGGCCCCGGCGTCGGCCCACGCGCTGAGCTTGCCGGCGTTGGCCGCGGCGGTGTAGACGACCACCGGCGAGTCGCGCGCGGTCGCCGTCAACTGGCACGCCGCCGGCAGGTCGCCGGAGCCGCAGATGACGACGCGCGCCGGCGTGCGCGGACCCGGCGGGCGGGCCGTCAACAGCGGGTCGTCGGCAACGACGGTGCCGCGGCCGACGACCACGGCGTCCACGAGGCCGCGCAGCTCGTGGACCCTGGCGCGGCACTCGGCGTTGCTGACCCACTTCGAGTCGCCGGTGCGGGTGGCTAGCTTACCGTCGAGCGTCATCGCCCACTTCGCAATCACCCACGGCCGGCCGGTGCCGAGCAACTTCAAGTAGGCCGCGTTCAACGCCCGTGCCTGCGGTTCCAGCACACCGACATCGACGGCGATGCCAGCGTTCCGCAGGATGGCGAGGCCGCCGCCGTTGACGCGCGGGAAGGGGTCGGCCATCGCCGCGACGACGCGCGCCACCCCGGACGCCAGCACGGCGTCGGTACACGGCGGCGTCTGGCCGTGGTGGCAGCAGGGTTCGAGCGTGACGTACAGGGTGCCGCCGCGGGCCGACGCGCCGGCGGCCGCGAGGGCGAAGACTTCGGCGTGCGGCCCGCCGTAGCGCTGGTGCCAGCCCTCGCCGGCGAACACCCCGGCCGCGTTCAGCACGACCGCGCCGACCGCCGGGTTCGGCTCGACCGTGCCGACGCCGCGGGCCGCGAGTTCGAGCGCCCGCGCCATCCAGAATTCGTCGCCGGTCACGGTCCGCGGGCGAGGCGCACGGCGTCCGGCACCCGCCGCTTCCAGACGAAGGCCAGCCAGCCGAGGAGGATCGCCAGCATCATCGCGCCGCAGACGATCAGGATGCGTTGCAGGAACGGGTTGGCCAGCCCGACGCCGCTGCGTTCGAGCAGTTCGCCGGTGCGCACGTCGAAGGCGAAGCGCATCGGGCTTTGCGTGTTCATCACGAACCGGCCGCTGTTCTCGTTGAGGACCGCGCCGGCGTACCAGATCAGGTGCTCCGGCGTGTGCTTCAGCACGTCGGTGTCGTCGATGAAGTCGTCGAGCTTGTAGCGCTTCGTCAGTTGCCCCTTGTCGTAAAAGCTCAGCGCTGGGGCGTCGAGCAACTTCTGCATCGCCGCCGCGGTGGGCCGGATGCCGCCGACGAACGACTCGGTCTGCCAGAAGTCGCCCTCGACGCGCACGAGGTTGTTGCCGTCGGCGGTGACGAAGCCGAGGTCGTACGGCGTGTACCCGTTGGCCGGCAAGCCCCAGACGAGTTCGGCGGCGTCGCCGGCGCGGTACAGCCCCGGCGCGGCGTACTTCGCGCGCAGCTCGGTGAACTTGCGACGCTGCTCGGCGGTGCCGTGCTTGGCCTCCTCGGCCGGGTCGCCGATCTGGACGAAGACGAAGGCGTCGCCGACCGGCCGGGCGTAGCTCATCGGCTTGGGGAACTTGCCCGCGGCCGACGCCGTGCTGGCAGTCAGTAGCACCGCGAGGGTCGTCAACAGTCGGCGCGGCGCGACCATTAGTGGCCTTCCTTGACGAGGTTCTTGTTCCACGCCGGGATGATCACGGTCAGGTTCTTGCGGCCGTCCGGGACGCACTGGCACGACAGCCGCGACTCGGTCGTCACCGCGCGGGCCGTGTCGAGCATGTCCTCCTCGTCCATGTTCGCCGGCTGGCAACTGTCGCCGCCCTCGCTGACGTAGACGTGGCAGGTCGCGCAGGCGCAGACCCCGCCGCAGGCGTGCTCGATCTCGATGCCGGCCCCCTCGGCGAGGTCCATAATGCTGCCCTCGACGCCGGTGCGGCCGAAGGGGATTTCGCTCGGCATCACGAGGAACTCGGTCCGCTCGCCGGTCTCCTCGGTCACGAACGTGACCGTGAAAGGCTCGGTCGGCTTCGCCGCGTCCACCCTGGTGATGTAGGGGTTCACTCCGCCCATCGGCTTCCTTCGCTCTCTCGGCAAACGCGACTCGGACTGGAAACGGCGACGGCCGCCCACTCGGGGCGGCCGTCGCGCGGCGGTCGTCCGGTACCCGAATCTTACGGAGTGGCGGGGCCGACTTTCAACTCGTTGCGCACGTCGCGCACGCCGGGGGTCAGCCGGACCATGCCCTCGACCAACCGCAGCTCGTCGTCGGAGGCAACCCGGCCGCTCAGCACCACCACCCCGCCGTCCACCGCCAGGCTCACGCCGCGGGGGTCGCCGAGCATCGTCGAGCGGTCGAGCGTCGCCCGCAAGTCGGTCGCCACCTGGGGCATCGTGGCGACGGGGGCCTTGAAGCTCAGCGTCGCGGTGTACGAGATTTGCCGCGGCAGGGCGATGACGATGCCGGACTGGTTGGCGTTGGCCCCGCCGGCCTGCTGGCCGCCGCCGCCTTGTTGGCCACCCTGGGTGCGGCCGCCGGTCGTGATCGCGGCGTTGCCGGAGCGGGCGTTGATGGTGTTGCCGGTGCCACTGGTCGTGGCCGAGCCGCCCGCCCCGTAGAGCGCTGTGCCGAAGCCGCCGGGCGTGCCCTTGAGGTTCGTCGTCGTGCCCTGAAAGTAGGGGTTGTTGTAGGAGCTGCCGAAGGCGTTCGACGCGCTGATGCTCGACGGGGTCGTGCCGGCCCCGACCTGGGCGTTGATCGCGGGCGTGGTCAGCGACGAGTCGCCCAGGGTCGTCGCGGAGCCGGTGCCGCCGCCGAGGCCGGTCAGCGAGCCGCCGCTGGCGGTCGAGGTCGTCGAGGTCGTGCCGGCGGAGGTCGTGGTGGAGGTGCCGGTCGCCGGGGTACTCTGGGCGGCCGCTGGGCCGCCCACGGCGACACTGAGAGCAGCGGTGAGGGCGAGTTTCTTGAGGGATCGCACGGCAAACCTCCCGCGAAGGGAGCGGAGGCGTGGCCCCCGCTATGATGACAGGATTGTATCGTCCACGCGGGCGGTGCGGGTGAAGGAAGCCGGAGAGGCGTGGGGGAATTTTCGCGTGATCCTCGGCTACAACACCAACGGCTTCGCCCACCACCGCCTCACCGACGCCCTGGCGATCCTGCGCGAACTCGGCTACTCCGGCGTCGCGCTCACCCCCGACGTGAACCACTTCGACCCGGCGAGCGACGACGTGGCCGGGCTGACCGCCGAGTTGCTCGACTTCCGCGTCGTCGTCGAGACCGGGGCACGCTTCCTGCTCGACCCGCGGCGCAAGCACCAGCCGACGCTGCTGAGCGACAACGCCGGCGAGCGCCAGTACCGCGCCGACTTCCTGCGCGGCTGCGTCACCCTGGCGGCGGAACTGCAAGCCGACGCCGTGAGCTTCTGGTCGGGCGC
>JANXTD010000840.1 GCA_025352585.1 Fimbriiglobus sp. | reverse complement strand
GCGGGCGCGGCTCGACGCCGCCTTCCGGCCCGCCGCCGGGGCCGCCGCGGCGCGCGTCGGCGGCGACCGGCTCGCCGCGCGGCTCCTCCCCTGGACCGAGCGCAACGACCCCAACACCAAGGCGCTGCTCGCCCCGGACTTGCGCGTCTGGGCGGTCGAGTGCCTCGGGGCGATCGACCCGGCGAGCCTCTCGCTCAGTACGCGCGAGAAGGTCGCCAAGCAGTTCACCTTCCTCGAGAACTACGGCACGACCGGGGCGATCCAGTCCTCGGCCGCCGCCGCCGGCGAGGCGTACAAGCGGAAGTCGAAGAGGTAGCCGGCGGGCGCGGGTTCGGGCAGCGGTTCGGGCGCGGGGGGCAGGGGATGGCCTGGTTCGAGATCGACTACGGCGGCGACTCGCCGGCGCGCGGCACGCTGGTCTGCGACGCCACGCCCGCCGCCGCGCTGATGTGGGGCGGCCCGCTGCTGAGCATCCTGGAGGACTTCGCGCGCGGGCCGGCCGCGGGCCACCCCGACGCGGTGTTCCTGGGCGGCCGCGTCGCGTACCCGCTCGCCGAAGTCTTGCGCCGCGCCGCCGACCTCGGCCGACTGACCGACGAGGAGTTGAACCGCGGCCCGGCCCTCGGGCCCTGGGCCGCCTTCGAGGCCCCCCGGCCGACCGTGGTCGCGCTCCTCGCCGGGACGCAGGTCGTCGATCTGGCGGACTACGTCACCCCCGCGTGGCAGGCGAACCTGCGGCTCTACCGCTTCCTCGGCGGCGACGCCCCGAACCCGGCCGGCGTCGCCGAGTTCGGCCCCGCCGACCTGGAGGCGGCCGTCGAATTCCTCGCCGACCCGCCGACCGCACTGACGGCCCAAGGGCCGGGCGGCGTCTTCCTCGACTGGTCGCCGGACGCGGCCGCCGACTGGGACCGGCTGACCTGGCCCGCACCGCCGTGGCCCCCCGCCGCCGGCCCGTGGCGCGTCGAGTTCCACCACCCGGACGGCGACCCGCCCACGGCCACGGTCGCGCGCAAACTCGGCACGCCGCAAGCGGCCCGCGTCACCCCGGCCGACCCGCCGCCGGCCGAGCCGCCCGTGGCGCTGCCCGCGGCCGCCGAGACGCTGCTGGGCCTGTGGGGTCGCGGCCTGGCCTGGTCGTGCGACGGCTGCCACGCCGCCCACGCGCCGGGCGTCGCCGCCTGCGCGACCGGCGGGGGCAGCCTCCTGCCGACGCTGCCGCCCGGCCGGCTCTGGAGCGTGCGGCAGCGCGCCGGCGTGCGGGTCGCCCACCCGGCCGCGCGGGGACGACTCGTCACCGCCGCCGGCGACACGCTCCGCCTCGGCCCGCGCGGGCTGGAGTGCCGCCGCGCCGACGGCGCGACCGACGCCGCGCCCGCGCTGTTCACCAAGGACGACCACGGCGGGCACGCCGTCCGAACTTGACCCGACGACCCCTTCAGGAAGACGCCATGACCGGGACCATTCGGTGCGACTGCTGCGGGACGCTGATCCCCGTGACCCCGGCGGACCTCGGCCGCGAGGTCGTCTGCCCGGTGTCGCGCCGCTTCGTCGCCGTGCCGGCCGGCGGCGTCGAGTTCGCCGCGCCACCCGCCGCGTCGGTCGAGGAACCTGAACGCGGGCGTCGTTGGCCGCTCGCCGCGGCGGGGCTGGTCGCGCTCCTGCTGTGCTTGGGCCTCGGCGTCCTCGCCTTGCGGGAAACCGCGACCGACAAGCCGGTCGCCGGCCGCAATGGAGCGGACGGCAAGCCCGGCGAAGTTGTCGTGTTGGAGCGGCAAGTCGGAACGCCAGCGACCGTCGCCGTCCCGGCCGCGCCCGCCAAAGTTCAGGACGCGGTGACCGAGCCGACCGCGAAGGAGGCGACCGCCCCGACGCCGACTGTTGTCACGCCGCCCGACACGCCCCACGCTACCCCGCCGCTGCCGAAGGGCAAGACGCCGGCGGTCGCGCGGCGGCTGGTCGCGCGGCTCGACCGCCGCACGACGGCCGAGCTGGAGGCGCAACTGCTCCAGGTGCGCGAGGTCAGCCTCGACACGCCGGCGGCCCCGAACACGTCGGTCGAACTCGCCACGAAAGCGGCCATCATGATTCAGCGCGGCGGGGCGTACTCCGGGCCGATCCTGCTCACCAAGAAGCGCCCCGACCTCGCCGAGTTGCCGCTGCGCGTCGGCCCGCGCACGGTGCTCGACGTGAGCGCCGCCAAGGGCATGACCGACCTGGCGAAGAAGTTCCGCAGTGGACTCGTCGGCTGCCTGGCCGGCGGCGAGGTGCGGCCCGACCCCGCGAAAGTCGAGGCGATGCTGCTGGGCGGCGGCGACGGCCCGACCGCCTGGACCGTCGCCGCCGCGGTGCCCTGCCTGCGCCAAATGCTGCCCGGCGAGGTCGCGGCGGTGCGCGGGGCCGCCTGCGAGGCGTACCGCCGCACCCCCGGCCCGGCTGCGCTGGACGCGCTCGTGGCCGTCGCCGCCTTCGACACCGACTTCGACAACCGCGCCGCCGCCGTGGACGCGCTGGCCGAGCGCGACCCCGCCGAAGTCGCCGCGAAGCTCGCCGAACTCCTCGACTACCCCTGGACCCCGGCCGTCGAGCACGCCGCCGAGGCGCTCGTCGCGCTCAAGCTCTTGCCGGCCACGCCGTCGCTCGTCGCCGAACTGCGGCGGGCGTCGGCCGAGGCGATGAGTGTCGCCGTCGGCGGGGCAACGCACGCCGTGCGCCGCGAGGTGGTCCGCGTCAACCACGCCCGCAACTGCGTCTTGTGCCACGCCCCCTCGACTGACATGAACGACTTCGTGCGCGGGGCGTTGCCCGACCCCACCAAGCCGCTCGGCGGGCCGACGGCGTACTACGATACCTCGAAGGTCTTCGTGCGGGCCGACACGACGTACCTGCGGCAAGACTTCTCGGTCGTCCAGCCGGTGCCGAACCCCGGCCCCTGGCCGTCGCACCAGCGCTTCGACTACCTGGTCGCGCTGCGGCAAGCCAAGGCGAGCGAGCCGGCGGCCGACGACGCCGGCCGCGCCGCGGCGCTGCTGTTCGCCCTGCGCGGCCTGACCGGCGCGGACCGCGGCACGACCGCCGCGAGCTGGGAGGAGCCGGGGGCACCCGCCGCCGAGTCGCGCGGCTTCGTCGCCGAGACGGCCCGCCTCGTGTCGCTGCGGCAGACGCCCAACCCGACGGTGCTGCTTCACTTCGCCGAGTTCGGCAAGCCGCTGCTCTCGCTGGGTGACGACGCCATCACGGTGGTGCTGGCTCGGCTGCGCCGCGGCTACGGCGAGGCCGGCCGCTACGCCCTGATCGCCTACCTCGACCCGCTCCTGAAGACCGGCACCGCTGCCGAGCGCGCGACTGCGGGTGTGCTCATGGCCCGCCTGCTCGACGCGCCAGCCTGGGGTCGGCCGCTGACCGCCGACGAGCGGGCGAGCGCCGCCAAGCTGGCGACCGGCGGCAACGCGCAACTGCGCAGCGCCGCCGGCCTACTGCTGCTCGAAGACCCCGACGGCCCGGCGAACTACCCCCAAGAGTTCCTCGCGCTGCTTGGTGACACGGACCCCGAAACCCGCCGCCTGACCGCCGAGGCTCTGGGCCGGCAGTCGTTCCTGACCGACGCCTTCTACATCGCCCTGGCGCGGGCCGCACGCGACCAGAACCAGGCGGTGCGGGAGGCGGCCGGCGTGGCGCTATTCACGCTCAAGAAGGTCCCCACGGCGGCCGGGCCGGAACTCGCCGCGAGCTACCTGGCGCGGCTGCCCTGGGACACCGCCGCCGCCCGAGGCAAGTGGGGGGCGACGCTGTTTGAGGGCCTCGCCGCCCTGGCCCCCGCCGACGAAGCCTGGTTCGCCGAACTGACCGCCGCGGCCACCGGCGCGAAGCCGACCGACGCCCCCGAGGCCCAGGTCGCGCGGCTGATCGGCCTGCACCGCAAGGTGCCGGCGAAGTCGCTGGCCGACCTCGTGGCGCTGCTGGCGCACCCGGTCTACGGCCCGCCGTCGTCGGACATCCTGGCCAACCTGCCGCGGCGATCCCACGAGCCGCTGCTGGAGGGCTTGAAGGCCGCCAATCCGGCCGACCGCGCCGCCGCGGCGAAGGCGCTCGGCAAGAGCGCCGCGCTCGACCGGCCCGACCCGATCGGCCGCGACCAGTGGCGTGCCGCCGACGAGGCGCTCGCCGGCGTGGCCGCGAACGACGCCGACCCCGAGGTGAAGTCCGCCGCGAACTCCGCCCGCAAGGCGCTGCTCAAGGGCCGGCCGTAGGCGCGAAGCGGGCGGCTCTTGTTAGCCGGACGCGCGAGCGAAGGGAGCAAACCCGTGGGGACACTGTTGAAGGGGGAGGGCAGAACTGTCATCACCCACCGGCGTTGTCCCCACGGGTTTGCTCCCGTCGCTCGCGCGTCCGGCTAACAAGAGCCGAACACGAGTCGCCTGCGGCGGAGCCGAAAACGCTACGCCCGGACCAGGATCGCGCCCTCGCCGTTGCGCAGGGTGACCGTTCGCGTCGGGCTGCCGAGGCTGCCGTCGGCCTTCAGGGGGCGGTAGGTGCCGTCGAGTTGGTGCGTCGTCGCGGTGTTCGCGTCGGTCGTGCCGGTCTTGCCGCGGGTGTACGACACCGGCTTGTACAACACCAACGCGTTGTCGTAGCGACGCTGGTAGACCTTGTAAGCCAGCGAACTGTTCGACGGGTCGAGGCCCGCGGTCAGCACCGACTCGTCGCCGCGCGGCTTGCCGATGTTGAACGTTGACGCCTCGATCCAGTG
>JANXTD010000767.1 GCA_025352585.1 Fimbriiglobus sp. | reverse complement strand
GGACTTCATCACTAGTCGTGCGCCGTCGGCGATGGTGTACAGGGTGAGCTTCTGCACGTCGGCCGTGTCGGCGTCGGTGTGCGTGAAGATCAGGTTGCCCTTCACCAGGGTGCCGTCGAAGGCGGTCTCCTTCTTCGCCTTGTCGGTCATTGTCAGCTTGTACACCTTCTTCTCGGCGTCGTAGCCCAGGACGCCCGCGGTGTAGAACTTGCCGTCCTTGATCTCCAGGGTCAGCGCCGAGGTGCCGTCCTTGAACTTCCAGCCCATCGTTAGGGTTTCCTTCCAGTAGGTCTCCTTGCCGGTGAGCTTGGTCTTGCCGTTGGCCTTCCACTCGCCGACGTACTCGCCGACCTTTTGCAGGGCCGCCTTCTCGGTGAGTTCCTTCTTGTCGGCCGCCGCGAGCGGCACGGCCACGAGGAGCGCGCACGCGGACAGGGTGAGGGCCGCCAACAGACTTCGTCGCATGGTCTTCTCCGGGGGGGGTCTGAGCGTTGGACGCCGCGCGCGGCCCGGCGGTTCCGTCGGCGTAGTCTACCCCAGCTTGGCGAAGAAGCCTAGCACTTGCCGGGTGCCGTCGGTCGCCGCGTGCGCCGGCCCCCCGAGTTTCGCGCCCAACTGCCCCGCGCCGCCCGGCCAGTGGTGCCCCTGCCCCTTCACCCGCAACCCGAACATCGGCACCGGACCGGGGTAGATGTTGATGAAGCCCTCGGCGAGCATTGGCGACGCGGAGCAGCCGTTGGCGACCGACCACTTCGCCCAGGTCGCCGGGACGCCCGGCCGCGGGGCAGTCAGCCCGCCCCACGGCGACCGCACCCGCCCGCCGACCCAGGGGATCAGCGGGTCGGCGTCGCCGCAGACCATCAGCGTCGGCACCGGCCGCGCCGGCTTGGCGTCGGTCCAGCAGTAGCCGGCGACCGGGGCGACGGCGGCGACGAGGTCGCTACGCTCCGCGGCGAAGCGGAAGGCCATCCCCGCGCCGTTCGAGAACCCCGCCACGCAAACCCGTTTGGGTTCGCAACCGCGTTGCACCAGGTCTTCGACGAGCGCCGCGAGGAAGGCCACGTCGTCGGTGTCGGTGTGCAGCCGGTCCCCCGGCTTCGTGCCGCCGTCGTTCCACCGCGCGGGGTTGGTCAGGAACTTCGGCTCCTTCGCCGGGTCCAGCGGCAGGCCGTCTGGGTAGGCGACGGCGAACCCGGCGGCCCGCGCCGGTTCGAGCAGCCGCACCTCGCTGTCGCACCACGCCGCCGTGCCCCCGGTGCCGTGCAGCAGGACGACGACCGGCCACGGCGCGGCCGCCTCCGGCGCGGCGAACAGGTAGCTGCGGGGCAAGCCGGCGGCGGTCAGGCGGATTCGCGTCATGCGGGTTCGCGCGGGGAGTGCGGTTGGATGCGCCGGGCACTTCCGGTATGGTGATAGTGTTATTGTGGGCTTCCCGGAAGGACGACAGCGATGCCGCGCAACTTACTCGAACTCGCCCAGGACCGGGTCGTCATCCTCGACGGCGGGATGGGCACGAGCCTGCACAAGTTCCACCCGACCGACGCCGACTGGGGCTTCAACGACGCCGGCAAGTCGCTGCTGAACCTCTCCGACTCGCTGGTCTACACCCACCCCGACTGGATTCGCAAAATCCACGAGGGCTTCTTCGCCGCCGGCTGCGACGCCGTCGAGACGAACACGTTCAACGCCAACGGCATCGGCCTCGGCGAATTCGGCATGGCCCACAAGCTCGACGACATCAACCGCGCCAACATCCGCATCGCCCGCGAAGTCGCCAACCGTTTCTCCACGAGTGACCGGCCGCGCTACGTCATCGGCAGCGTCGGGCCGGGCACGAAGATGCCGTCAATCGACGACCCCGCCATCTACATCGACTTCGACACGCTCGCCGAGGCCTACCGGCCGCAAATCGCCGTGATGTTGGACGAGGGCGTGGACGCGATCTTGATCGAAACCTGTTTCGACATCTTGCAAGCCAAGATCGTCACCATCGTCGCCGTCGAAGAGATGAAGAAGCGTGGGATCAAGGTGCCGCTGATGGTCCAGGTCACCATCATGCAGGCCGACCAGAAGATGCTACCAGGCACCGACATTGCCGGGGCGTTGACAACGCTCGAATGCTTCGACGAAATCGATGTCATCGGCATGAACTGCGCCGTCGGCCCAGACTTAATGATTTCGAGCCTGAAACACCAGGCGCAATACTCGCCGAAGTTGATCAGCGTTTTGCCCAACGCCGGGCTGCCCGAGACGCGCAACGACGAGGCGTACTTCCCGCTCCAACCGGACGGGCTGGCCGACTGGCTCGACCGCTTCGTCAAGGACTTCGGCGTCAACATCGTCGGCGGCTGCTGCGGCACGACCGCCGAGCACCTCAAGGCGGTGTGCGACCGACTGCACGGCCGCAAGCCCGCCAAACGCACGCCGATTCGCGTCGCCGGCGTGTCGAGTTTGCTGGGCACCACCGAGACGGTCATCGACAACCGGCCCCTGTTGGTGGGCGAGCGGACCAACACCAACGGCTCGCGCAAGTTCAAAGAGCTGCTCGAGAAGGGCGACTGGAACGGCCTCACCGAGATGGCCCGCGCCCAGGAGCGCGAGGGGGTCCACCTGCTCGACGTGTGCGTCGATTACGTCGGCCGCGACGGCGTCGCCGACATGAAGCAAGTCATCCGCCGCTACAACGCGGTGTTGCAGAAGCCGATCATGATCGACTCGACGGAGACCAACGTCGTCGAGGCCGCGCTCAAGCTCTGCTCCGGCAAGACGGTCATCAACTCCATCAACCTCGAAGATGGCCGCAAAACCCTCGACCCCAAGGCGAAACTCGCCAAGAAGTACGGCGCGGCCTTGGTGGCGCTGACGATTGACGAGCAAGGCCAGGCCGACACCGCGCAATGGAAGTTCGAGGTCGCCGAGCGCATCTACCGGATCATCGTGGACGAGTACAAGATGTCGCCCACGGACTTGATGTTCGACCCCTTGACCTTCCCGCTGTCCACGGGACAGGAGCAAACCCGCAAGTCGGCGATGGCGACCTTCGACTCGATCCGCCTCATCAAGAAACACTTGCCGGGGGCGTTGACGCACCTCGGCCTGTCGAACTGCTCCTTCGGCCTTCTGCCGTACACGCGGCAGGTGTTGAACTCCGTCTACTTGCACTACGCCGTGGAGGCGGGGTTGGACTCGGCGATCTTGCACGCCGCCAAGATCATGCCGTTGGCCAGTATTGACGCCGAGGGCAAGGAGTTGTGCCGGCGGCTCCTGTTCGACGAGCGCGTGTTCAACGCCGCCGGCGACTGCGTCGAAGACCCGCTCGTGATGCTGATCGAGCACTACGCCGACGCCAAATCGACGGCCAGCAAGACCGAAAGCCTCGGCGACACGGTCGAGGAGCGGTTGCGTCAGGCGATCATCCAGGGCCGCCGCGAGACGCTGTTGGCGGACCTCGACTTCGCCCGCGAGACGTACACGCCGCTGGACATCATCAACAAAATCCTACTCGCCGGCATGAAAGTCGTCGGCGACCTGTTCGGCGCGGGCCAGATGCAGTTGCCGTTCGTCTTGCAGTCCGCCGAGGTGATGAAAATCTCCGTCGCGCACTTGCAGCAGTTCATGACCAAGGCCGACGGCCAGGAGAAGGGCCGCATCGTTTTGGCCACCGTCAAGGGCGATGTCCACGACATCGGCAAGAACCTCGTCGATATTATCCTCACCAACAACGGCTACAAGGTCTATAACCTCGGCATCAAGCAGCCGGTCGAGAACATGATCGCCGAGTTGCAGAAGACCAGCGCCGACGCCATCGGCATGTCGGGCCTCTTGGTGAAATCGACGGTCATCATGAAGGAAGACCTGATCACGATGAACGAGCGCGGCTTGAACCCGCCGGTGATTCTGGGCGGGGCGGCGCTGAACCGCCGCTACGTCGAGCAGGACTTGCGGGCCATCTACAAGGGCCAACTCTTCTACGGCGAGGACGCCTTCGAGGGGCTGCGCGTCATGGACCAGCTCGCCAAGGAGAAGCGCATGGCCAGCGTCTCGCCGTCGATCCGCAAGGCCCAGGAGGGGGCCAAGGCGGCGAAGCAGGCCGAGGCGATCGACCGCGCCGCCGCCAAGGTCTCCACCAACGCTAACGGTAACGGCCACGGCCACCCCGACGCCTACGCCGGCGAGGGCCTGCGCACCTCGGCCAGCACCGTGCGGTCGCACACCTTGCCGCACGCCCCGACCCTGCCGAAGCCGCCGTTCATCGGCTCCAAGATTTACACCGACTTCGATGTCGAAGAGGTCTTCGAGTTCATCAACGAACGTACCTTGTTTAGCAGCCAGTGGCAGTTCACCAAGGCGAAGATGAAGCCGGCGGACTACACCAAGCTGATGCGCGACACCGCCATCCCGACCCTAGCGCGGCTCAAGAAGCAATGTTTGGCGGAGCAGATCTTAAGGCCCGCCGCGGTGTGCGGCTACTACCCCGCCGCGTCGGACGGCAACGCCATCGTGATCTACGCCGCCGACCGCACGACCGAGTTGCACCGCTTCGCCTTCCCGCGCCAGGACTTCGCCGACAACCTGTGCCTCGCCGACTACCTCGAACCGGCCGCCGACGGCCGCGCCGTGGATAGCCTCGGCCTGTTCGCGGTCACGGCCGGGCAGACGGTCAGCGAGGTGACGAAGCGGCTCTACGAC
>JANXTD010000733.1 GCA_025352585.1 Fimbriiglobus sp. | reverse complement strand
GCGGGCGGCGAACTACCTCTCCGTCGGCCAAATCTACCTGCTCGACAACCCGCTGCTGAAACTGCCGCTGACGCACGCCCACGTCAAGCCGCGGTTGCTCGGCCACTGGGGGACGACGCCGGGGCTAAACCTGCTCTACGTCCACCTGAACCGCGTGATTCGGCAGTACGACCTGAACGTGCTGTTCGTCGCCGGCCCCGGCCACGGCGGGCCGGGCGTCGTGGCGAACGTCTACCTCGAAGGCACCTACACCGAGGTTTACCCCAAAGTCACCGAGGACGAGGCGGGGATGCGGCGACTCTTCAAGCAGTTCAGCTTCCCCGGCGGCGTCGGCAGCCACTGCACGCCGGAGACGCCCGGCTCGATCCACGAGGGCGGCGAACTCGGCTACTCGCTCTCACACGCCTACGGGGCCGCGTTCGACAACCCCGACCTGCTCGTCGCCTGCGTGGTCGGCGACGGCGAGGCCGAGACGGGGCCGCTCGCCACCGCCTGGCACTCGAACAAGTTCCTCAACCCGGCGCGCGACGGGGCCGTGCTGCCGATCCTGCACCTCAACGGCTACAAAATCGCCAACCCGACCCTGCTCGCCCGCATCCCCGAACGCGAACTCCGCCAACTCTTCGAGGGCTACGGCTACGCCCCGCACTTCGTCACCGGCGACGACCCGATGGCCGTCCACCGGTTGCTCGCCGACACCCTCGACGCCGTGGTCGCCGACATCAAACGCATTCAGGCCGACGCCCGCACCGGCGGCGTCACCAACCGCCCGGCGTGGCCGATGATCGTGCTGCGGACGCCGAAGGGCTGGACGGGGCCGGAGGCGGTGGACGGCAAGACCGTCGTCGGCTCGTGGCGCAGCCACCAGGTCCCGCTCTCCGACACGAAAACCGAGGGGCACTTGCAGCAACTCGAGGCGTGGCTTCACAGCTACCGGCCCGCCGAACTGTTCGACTCCGTCGGAAAACTGCTTCCGCAGTTTGCGAAACTGGCACCCGTCGGACTCCGTCGCATGGGGGCGAACCCCCACGGCAACGGCGGAGGGCTGTTGCGCGACCTCGTGATGCCCGACTACCGCACATTCGCCGTAGCGGTGCCGACGCCGGGGGCCGTTGACGGCGAGGCGACGCGGGTCCAGGGCCAGTTCTTGCGCGACGTGATGAAGTTGAACGCCGACGCCAAGAACTTCCGCGTCTTCAGCCCCGACGAGTTGGCGTCGAACCGCTGGCAGGACGTGCTCGACGCCACCGGCCGCTGCTTCACCGGTACGCTTGACCCCGCCGACGGCACCCGCGAGTCGCTCGACGGCCGGGCGATGGAGGTGCTCAGCGAGCACCAGTGTCAGGGCTGGCTCGAAGGCTATTTGCTCACCGGCCGGCACGGCTTCTTCAGCAGTTACGAGGCGTTCATCGCCATCGTCGGCTCGATGTTCAACCAGCACGCCAAGTGGCTCAAAATTAGCCGCGAGGTGCCGTGGCGGCGGCCGGTGGCGAGCCTCAACTACCTGCTCAGTTCGCACGTCTGGCGGCAGGATCACAACGGCTTCTCGCACCAGGACCCCGGCTTCCTCGACCACGTCATCAACAAGAAGGCCGACGTGGTCCGCGTCTACCTGCCGCCCGACGCGAACACGCTTCTCAGTGTCACCGACCACTGCCTGAGGAGCCGCGGCTACGTGAACGTCGTCGTCGCCGGGAAGCAGGCCGCGCCGCAGTGGCTCACCATGCCCGAGGCGGTCGCCCACTGCGCCGCGGGGGTGGGTGTGTGGCCGTGGGCGTCGCACGGCGGCGAGCCGGACGTGGTGCTGGCCTGCTGCGGCGACGTGCCGACGCTCGAAGCGCTGGCCGCCGTGGCGATCCTGCGCGAGCGGTTGCCGGACTTGAAGGTGCGGCTCGTTAACGTCATCGACTTGATGAAGTTGCAGCCGACGAGTGAGCACCCGCACGGCCTGCCGGACGCCGAGTTCGACGCCCTGTTCACCGCCGACAAGCCGATCATTTTCGCCTTCCACGGCTACCCGACGCTGATCCACCGCCTGACGTACCGCCGCACGAACCACCGCAACTTGCACGTCCGCGGGTACAAGGAGGAGGGCACAACGACGACGCCGTTCGACATGTGCGTGGTCAACCAACTCGACCGCTTCAACCTCGTGCGCGACGTGATCCGCCGCGTCCCCGGCCTCGCCGCAACGGCCGGCGAAACGCTGCGTTACCTCGACGCGAAGTTGGCCGAGCACCGCGCGTACATCACCGAGCATGGCATCGACTTGCCGGAGATTCTTGACTGGCGCTGGGCCGGCACCGCGAAGTCCGGAGTTACCGACACCGGGGCGGACAACGGCTGACGACTCGCCGGTCGCCGTTTGCGGCGCGGCGTTTGCTAAACGTTTGTCGAACCGTACACCGCGAAGGAGACGCATCATGGCGACGAGCGACAAGTCCACGGCCACGGGCAAGCACCTGCTGGTCGTGATCGACCACCAGGAGGCGAAGGTCTACAGCGCGGAAGTCCGCGGCAGTGTGCCCGAGACGATCGCCCCCTACGACCCGCACGGCTACGGCCGGCACCTACACTCGGCGCACGAGGCGACCGACGGCAAGACGCCCCACGAAAACAAGGCCTACTACGAGGCGGTGGCGAAGACGCTGCGCGGGGCCGAGCAGGTGCTGCTCTTCGGCAGCGGCACCGGCAAGGCCAGCGCGATGGACCAACTCGTCGCCGACTTGAAGGCCCACCACGCCGACGTGGCGGCGAAGGTCGTAGGCACCGTGACGATCGACCCGCACCACACGACCGAGGCGCAAGTCCTGGCCCACGCCCGCGACTTCTACGCGGCGTACAACAAGAAGTAGGGCGCGTCGAGTGGCTTGAACCCCGCCGACCCCGCCCGTAAGTTGGGGCGGTCGAAGTTCTAGTGACGGGGGTTCCGGCGATGACGTTACGGCCGCGGTGGGTGTTCGTGGCGGTCGTCGCCGTGTCGCTGCTCGCGCTGGCGCGCACGCAACTCTACTACGGCACGCTCTACCACGGCTGGGACGCTCAGTTCTACTACGCGACCGCCCGCTCGATCGCCCTCGACGGCGACCTCGACGTCACCAACGACCTCCTCGAAACCCCCGCCCCGAAGTCCTTCGACCCCGACAAGGACGGCTCGTTCCGCCTCCTGGAGCGCCGGCCCGACGGCCGCGTCTGGAGCAAGTACCCCGTCGGCCTGTCGCTCGTCGAAGCCCCACTCATCACCCTCGGCCGGGCACTCCGCGCGGCCGCCGAGGCCGCGGGGGCGAAGGTCGCCGGGCGGCCGGGGTACTCGCAACTCGAACTCTGGACCGTCGCCGTCGGCCTCGTGCTGCTGTTCGCCGCCGGGCTGACGGAACTCTACCGCCTGCTCGCCGCCGAGTTCGACCCGGCGGCCGCGGCGGTCGGCGTCGTCGGCTGCTGGGGCGGGACGAGCCTGTTCTTCTACTCGGGCGTCTTCCCGTACATGGCCCACGCCACGTCGTTCGCGCTGCTGGTCGCCGTGATGCGGCTCGCCCGCGACCTGGGGCGTGGCGCGCCGGCCAACCGCGGCGTCGCGCTACTCGGCCTGACACTCGGGGCGCTGTTTCTGGTGCGGCCGCAGCAAGTCGTGGTCGTGGCCTTCCTGGTGCCGACGTTGGCCCGGATCGCCGTCAATCAGCCCTGGAAGTCGTGGCTACCGGGGGCGGCGGTGGGGTTCGTCGCGGGGGCAGCACTCGTGGCGACGCAGTTGGCGTTCGGTTACTCGCAGCGCGGGGTCTGGTCGCTCAACGGCTACGCGGCCGGCGGCGAGGGCTTCGACTTCGCCCACCCGAACCTGTCGATGGTGTTGATCAGCGAGTCGCGCGGGCTGCTGAGGTTCAGCCCCGTCGTGGTGCTGGCGGCAACCGGTTGCGTGCTGGCGGCGCGACGGCTGCCGGTTTACGCCTGGGCCGCCGTCCTGAACGCGCTGGTGCAACTGTACGTGATTGCCTCGTGGTCGTCGCCGGAGCAAGGCGACGCTTTCGGGGCGCGGATGTGGAGCGACAACGCCGCCGCCGTCGCCGTCGGCCTCGCGGCGCTCGTGTTCCGGCTGCCCAAGGCGGGGAAAATCGCCGTCGCCGCGACGACAAGTGCGGCGATCGGCTGGACGACGGTCTTGATGGTCCGGTACATCTGGAACGGCTAGCGGCTCGGGTTGGCATAGCCGGCGGGAGCCATCGGGGCGGCCGTCACGACTTGCCCACCCACGACGCCCGGCGCGGCGACCACGGGGGCGATCGGGGCGGCCGCGACAGTCGCGACAGTCGTGTCGGCCGCCTTCGCGCCGCGGCCGATGATGCCGAACAGCAGGCCGATCGTGGCGATGGCGAAACCGGACAGGATCGTGCCGATGCACAGGAAGTTCTGCCAGGCCGGGGCCGACGGGTTGTTCATCAGGAAGTAGTAGTACGTCAGGCAGGACCAGATCATCAGCAGCGTGCCGACCGTGACGTAGAGGATCGCGCCGGTCGCGCTGCGGGACTGGCTTCGCAACATCTCGAACATGGTCACTCCTGGGAAGTTTGAGGCACGCGGGGGAATCGCCGAAAGCGACCGATTGCTCTAAGAATGTGTTGCAACTGCCGTGCCGCTCCGGCGATCCCGCTAGGGTCGGGGTCGATTGCGCCACTGGCGAACCGACACTGTCAACGCGTTTCTGTGTCGCCCCCGAACGCCTCCGATGGTCCCCTGGTATGCCGACGCCGCTGGCCTGGTCGAACCTGACGCACGACCGGGTGCGCTTCGCGCTGTTCGTGCTGGGCATCGTCTTCGCCGTGGTGCTCATCTTCGTGCAACTCGGCTTCCGCGGGGCGCTGCTCGACAGCCAGACGCTGCTGCACGAGCGGCTCAACGCCGACCTGTTGCTGGTGTCGCCGAACCGCCAGGCGCTCGTGGTGCGCGAGACGTTCCCGCGGCGGCGGCTCGCCCAGGCCGCGGCGGTCGCCGGCGTGGCCCGCGTCGATCCCCTCTTCGTCGATAACAGCTTCGGCGTCTTGCGCAACACCGACCCCGACCCCGCCAAGCGCACGCCGAGCCGGGCCATCCGCGTCATCGGCGTCGACCCGGACGCGGAGCAGTTGACCCTGCCCGAACTGACGCGCGAGCGGGCCGCGATCCTGAAAGTCCCCGGCAACGCCCTGTACGACCGCAACAGCGCCGCCGGCGACGCGCCGGGCGAGACCGTGTTCGGGCCGCTGAAGCCGGGCGTGAGTACGGAACTCTCCGGCGGCCGCGTCACCTTCGTCGGCTCGTTCGCGCTGGGGCCGGACTTCACCACCGACGGCGCGATGGTCGTCTCCGCGGAGACGTTCGCCGACCGCCTGCGCCGGCCGACCGCCCTCGGCGCGCCCCTGGCCGACATCGACCTGGGGCTGGTGCGGTTGCTGCCGGGGGCCGACCGCGACGCGGTGCGGGCGGCGCTCACGAAGGTGTTCGCGCGGGGCGAACCGGACCCGGACGTGGTGGCCTACACGGTGCCGGAGTACGTGGCGCGCGAGCAGGCGTTCTGGCTGAGCAACACGCCGATCGGCTTCGCCTTCGGCTTCGGCATGTTCATGGGCTTCGCGGT
>JANXTD010000679.1 GCA_025352585.1 Fimbriiglobus sp. | reverse complement strand
AGGCCTCGGCGAACGTGTCGGCGATCTCGGTGCCGCGAATCTGCATCACAGCCCCGGCAGCCGTTGCACGCCGCTCGGGCTGCGGTTGATGTAGTCGTAGACCGTGAAGGTCAGCAGGCGGTACGCGCCGTCGGCCTCCTTGACGAACACCGCCTCAACGTACAGGGCCAACATGCCGTGGGCGGGCGTCGAGAACTGCCCGACGAAACCGATACGGACGCGGCCGTCGGGCAACTCCGCGAAATTGTCGCGGTCGAAGTCCTTGAAGTTCGCGGTCGCGTCGAAACTCAGGGCGGCCGGCCCGATGTCCGCCAGGAACTTCGCCTTACCCCGGCCGGCGTACTCGAACTTCTCGGCGATGTGCGTGCCGACGGCCGGCCAGTTGCGGGCGTTCGCCGCCGTCGCCATCACGCCGACCCTGCGAACCGCTTCCTCCCGCGGACTCTCGAACGCCCGGTCGATGCCGAAGAGCGCGAGTAGCAGCCCGACCGTGACCGCCGCAAAGACCGCCGTGACGCGCGTGCGCTTGCGGAACCACACGCCGACGCCGACGATCGCGACGAGGAGCAGCGCCAGGTACACGCCGAGCGTCGGGTCGGACAGGAACGTCGGCATGTCGATTGCCCAATGTGTCAGACTGGCCGCGTGACACGCCACTTTAAGAAAACCGCGATGTCGTCCGCGGCGTCATCGGCTTGCCCGCGAACTCCGGCATCGGCGTCGGTAAGGCTGGCCTCGATCAACGGTCGCACACGGTCCTCGCAAAGTTCGCCGAAGCGTCGCGCCAGGTGGGCGAGCACGATCATCGCGGCCCGGCGAACGACTGGCGACAGGTGAAATGCCAGTCGCGTGCAGAACGACACGGCCCACGCCGACTCGTCGTCGTGCAAGCCGATCGAAATGGTTGCGACGGCGAGTTGCTCCGGCGTACCGCTCTCGGCCAATTCGGCGTCCAGGTGGGAGATCGGTTGCAGCGGCTCGTAACGCATTCGCTACTCCGGGTGTCGATCTCACCCGCCGTGGTGCGCAGCGAGCAGACGCCGAATCTCCGGGAGGAGCGTCGTCGGCACGGTCACGACGGTTTGGGCAACGGCATCCGTGGCCGCGGCTTCGTCCGCCGCGACCCACTCGTCGTCTGTCCGGGCGTCCAGGTCGGCGATCAGGTTCTTCACACGCTCTTCGTCCCAGCCCGCGGGGAACTTCTGGGTGTCGGTCATCGCTTCCTCCTCTTTTGACGCCGCCGGTAGGCTTGAAGCGCCCGGCCAGTGATGGCGTAGGCGGTCACGACAAACACGCCGTCCCCGGTCTCGTCGGGGACATAGATGACTCGCAGGTAACGCCCGGCCTCCGACTGCCCCACGGCCTGCCGTGAATTCGCGGACGACGGACCGTCTTCACCCGGACGAGCCAGAACCCACTCGACTTCGGCCTCAGTTACGCCGTGGTCGTAGACGTGAGGCTGACCAGTGACAGGGTTGATGTAGTACCGGACATCCATTGAACCCGCCGATCTCGCTAAACATTGTACCCGATGCCAACTCCGGGCGCTGACGCCTCCGGTTCGCCGTTAGCGCTTCAGCAGCTCCGCGCCATAAATCGCCGCGTCGCCGAGTTGCTCCTCGATGCGCAGGAGCTGGTTGTACTTCGCGATGCGGTCGGTGCGGCTCGCGCTGCCGGTCTTGATCTGGCCGCAGTTCGTCGCCACAGCCAGGTCGGCAATCGTCGTGTCTTCCGTCTCGCCGCTGCGGTGCGACAGGATCGCCGTGAACTTGTTACGCATCGCCATCTGCACCGCGTCCAGGGTCTCGGTCAACGTGCCGATCTGGTTGACCTTCACGAGGATGCTGTTGCCGCACTTCTCGGCGATGCCACGCTTCAGGCGGGCCGTGTTGGTCACGTACAGGTCGTCGCCGACGAGTTGAATCTTGTCACCGAGCTTGGCCGTGAGCTTCTTCCAGCCGGCCCAGTCGTCCTCGCTCAGGCCGTCCTCGATCGACACGATCGGGTACTTGGCCACCAGGGCGACCCACAGGTCGATCATCTCGTCCGACGTGATGATGCGGTCGGGGGCGCTCTTGAAGAAGCAGTAGCCCTCCTTGCCCTTGTGCTTGGCTTCTTCGTAAAGCTCCGTGCAGGCGGCGTCGAGGGCGAAGGCCACGTCGGTGCCGAGCTTGTAGCCGGCCATCTCGATGGCGTGCGAGATCGTGGCGAGGGTTTCGTCGGGCGACGCCAGGTTCGGGGCGAAGCCGCCCTCGTCGCCGACGGCGGTGTTCAGGCCGCGGTCGTGCAAGACCTTCTTGAGGCTGTGGAAAATCTCCGCGCCCATCCGCAGGGCTTCGCTGAAGCTCGGTGCCCCGACGGGGACGATCATGAACTCCTGGAAGTCGACGGTGCTGTCGGCGTGCTTGCCGCCGTTGATGATGTTCATCAGCGGCACCGGCAGCACGGTCGCGTTGACCCCGCCGACGTACTTGTACAGCGGCAACCCCGCCACCCCGGCCGCCGCGTGCGCGCAGGCCAGCGACACGCCGAGGATGGCGTTCGCGCCGAGTTTCGACTTGTTGGGCGTGCCGTCCATCTCGATCATCGCCTTGTCGATGGCGACCTGGTCGGCGACGGCAAATCCACTCAGGTTGGGGGCGATGAGGGTGTTGACGTTCTCAACGGCTTGCAGCACGCCCTTGCCGCCGAAGCGCTTCTTGTCGCCGTCGCGCAGCTCGACGGCTTCGTGCGCCCCGGTGCTGGCCCCGCTGGGGACCGACGCCCGGCCGATGACGCCCTCCATCGTCTCGACATCGACCTCGATCGTCGGGTTGCCGCGGCTGTCGAGGATTTCGCGGGCGGTGATCGTCGAGATGTGGTCGTTCATGCTGTCGTGGCCCAAACGGGGTGCGGTTTCGTCAACGGCTTGACTTACGGGCGGGGCACGGCGTCGGCGAGCCGGAACGCCGGTACAATGGCGTCATGACCCCCGACGCCTTCGACTACGACGCCATCATCCTCGGGGCCGGGGCCGCCGGGCTAATGGCCGCGATCCACGCCGCCGAGCGCGGCCGCAAAGTCTTGCTGCTTGAGAAGGGCAAGAAGGCCGGCGTCAAA
>JANXTD010000654.1 GCA_025352585.1 Fimbriiglobus sp. | reverse complement strand
CGGCGAGGCTAGGGGCGTCGGAGAAGTGCCGGTCAAAAACGACCGCTTGCGCCGCGAGGCGGTCGAGGTTCGGCGTGGCGATCCACTCGTTGCCGTAGCAGCCCAGCGGCCCGACGGGGCAGCCTTGCAGGGCGAGGACGATGGTGTTCATGCGGGCGGCGTTCTCGTCTTCGGCGCGTGGGTCGGTAAGCTGAGCCGGTCCATTGTAAGGGTTTCCTTGGGCTTGGGGTGCTGGCGTGCTGGGACCGATTTTCGCCCGCGAGTTGACGACCGTCCCCCGCCGGGCGAGCCACTACGGTGCCCGCGCCGGCGTGCTCGCCCTCATCGCCGTGCTCGGGGCGACCGCCTGGCAGGCGACCGTCGGCTTCGACCGCGACGCGACCCTCGGCGAGTCGGCCCGCTTCGGCTTGTTGCTGTTCCAGATCGTCGTCTTCCTCGAACTGACGCTGGTGATCTTCTTCGCCGCCCTCTCGGCCGCCAGTTCGGTGTCCCAGGAGAAGGACCGCCGGACGTTCATCCTGCTGCTCATCACCGACATGCGCGACTCCGAAATCGTGCTGGGCAAGCTCTTCGGCAGCCTCCTGCCGATTGCCGTGCTGCTGACGGTCACCCTGCCGGTCCTCGCCATGCTGCTGTTACTCGGCGGAATCGACCCGACGCAGGTCGGGCAGGCGGCGGCGGTGCTGTTCACGACCGCGTTCGCCTCCGGGTCGCTCGGCGGGGTCGTCGCCCTGTGGCGCGAGCGGACCTTCCAGGCGCTCGCCCTGTCGGTGCTGTTCCTCGCGCTCTACCTGAGCCTGGCGCAAGCGGTCCCGGCCGTGGGGCTGCGGCTGGTCGGCGACGGCGTGCCGTGGGACTACGTCCACGCCTGCCTCGACCCGTTCACGGCGATGCGGGCGGTCCTCGACCCCTCGCCCGACGGCGACGGCGGGGTTGCCCCGGCCTACGGCTACGCCCTGACGATGCTCGGGTTCTGCACGCTCCTGAACGCCTTTGGCACCTGGAAGTTGCGGGCGTGGAACCCCAGCGGCGAGCCGATCATGCAGCGCGAGAAGGTCGCTGACCCCGAGGCCGACTTGACCACGGAGCAACTGCAAGACTTCCGGGCCAAGGCCCACGCCGCGCCGGGGGCCGTCCGCACCGTCTGGTCGAACCCCATCGTCTGGCGCGAGATCGGCACCTACGCCTACGGCCGCCGGCCACTGCTCGTGAAGTTCGCCTACCTCGTCGTGCTGGCGTTCATCGTCTACAGCAGCGTGTCGCTGATCTACTCGCCCAACGGCCGGCCGCCGTTCGCCGCCGCGTACGGGCTGGTCCCCGCGATGGTGCTGAGCATGCTGCTCGTCGCCGCGCAGGCGGTCACCTCGGTCACCGGCGAGCGCGACGGCGGGACGCTCGACGTGCTGCTCGTCACCGACGTGTCGCCGCAAGAGTTCGTCTTCGGCAAACTGTTGGGGGTGCTCTACAACACCAAGGAGTACCTGATCCCGCCGCTGCTGCTGGCGGTCTACTTCGCCCTCGAAGGGCTGTATACCCGGACGCCGGCCAACCTCGGCGCGACCGACCGGTTGCTGGCGAACCTCGGCCCGCTGGCGTCGGTGCTGGTCGGCATGGTCGTGCTGTTCGCTTTCGTCATGGCCCTGGGGCTGCACGTCTCGCTGCGGACGATCAACAGCCGGCTGGCCATCGTGAACACCCTCGGCACGGTGTTCTTCCTGTCGGTCGGGACGCTCATCTGCATCTACCTGATCGTCATCAACGGCGGCAGCTTCGCGAACCAGTGGCTCAGCTTCATCGCGTTCTTGGTGCTGGGCATCGGCGGGCTGACGTGGGTGCTCTCGGGCGACCGGCCGTCGGCGGCGTTGACACTTGGGAGTGTCCTTTGCCCGCTCGCCATGTTCTACTGTGTGACCAACGTCATCATCGCCCGGCCGGGGACGGACGAGTCGGCCGACCCGCTCGTGCCGTTCGCGGCCCTTGCGGTTGCTTTTGGCTTCACGATCGCGGCGATCATGGTGCCGCTGCTGAGCGAGTTCGACGTGGCCCTCGGCCGGACCACGGCCGCCTACGAAGAGTGAGGATTGTCATGCTGCGTGCCTTCGCCCTGTCGCTGCTGTTCACCGGCACGCTGCTCGCCTCCGACCAGCCGCCGCGGGT
>JANXTD010000609.1 GCA_025352585.1 Fimbriiglobus sp. | reverse complement strand
TAACCAAACCCACCGCTAAAAACTGTCCACAATTCGTGGGGAACTCCACGACTCGCGGCGGATCCGTCGAGCGAGAGCAGGGGCGTCCTCATGACCGAACTGCAAGGGGCGACCTACCTCGCGGCGGTGTTCACGGACGGGATGCGACTCACGCCCGACCCGGGCGGCGGGGCCGCGACGGTCGGGGACGGGAGTACCCTCCGGTTCCTGTCGGCCGAGAGGGACGGGAGCCGACACCTGCTCCTGTTCACGGACTGGCGGGCTCTGCGGGCCTACACGGGCGCGGACGTGAGCGGGTTCGTCCTGCCGGCCGCGGACGTGTGGGCGTTCGCCCTCCGGGGGTTCGACGCCGCCGTCATCAACCCGGCCCGCAACGCCCTCCCCCTCGACCGGGGGACGCTGGAGTACTTCCGCGATTCCAGACCGTGAGCCCGGTCACGTGGCGGCAGGTTCGGCCGGCTAGTCCCTCCGCCGAGCCAGCCAGTGTGTTGTCAAGGGGCCGGAGTTAGTCCGGGTCGGCCGGCGACGGGATGCCCGGCTGAGCCCCGGCCGCCCGGGCCGGGGCTCAGCCGGGTCGAACGGCGTGCGCCTCTTGAGGACCCCGTAGCAGATCATCGCCAGCCTACGCATGCACGCCCCGACCGCTGACATCCTCGGCTTCCCGGCAGCGACCAGCCGGGCGTAGAACGCCTTGATGGCGGGGTAGAACCGGACCGCGGTGAGCGCCGGCAGGTACAGCGCCGGCCGCAGCCGCGGGTTCCCGGCCTTCGACAGCCGCGTCCGCCTCCGCACGCCCGTGCACGAGCGGCACTCGCGCGGCGCGAGGCCGGCGTAGGCGGCCGCGGACTGGTCCGACGGCAGCCAGTCGAAGGCCGGACAACTCAGCGGGGGCGGTCGAGGCGGTGCGGCTGGGCGCGGCGTGGGCGGCGCTCGGCGGGTGAGTCGGCGCGGGGCGGTCCTGTCCGGCGGCCGGCCCCTTTCCGACGGGCCGGGAACCCCTACAAGAGTGAGTCGGGACCTTACCGCGCGGAGGGGAGTGATGGCGAAGAAGGGGAAGACCGAGGGCGTCCTGGCCAGGGAGACCCGGCTGAAGGGCGAGGCGGCCGGGCGCGAGGCGGAAGCGACCGCCCAGGTCGCGGCCGCCACGCAAGCCGCGGAGGCTGCGGCGCAGGACGCGGAGGCCGCGAAAGGGTCCGACACGCCCCCGGCGGGGTCCGGGCGCAAACGGGCCGCGAAGGCCGCGAAGGCGGCCCCGGCGGCCAAGAAGGCGAGGTACCTGCGGGAGAAGAAGGGGGCGACGCCCGAGGCGGCACCCGCCGCACTCGCCCCCCGGACCACCTCGTCATCGGGGAGGCTGCTTTCCAAGGGCGTGACGGCGGCACCGAGGGGTGAGGCCGGGCCGAACCGCGGCCCCGAGCGCCCCCGCGCCAAGCCGTAGCGGGCCCGCCGCTCGGACGCTCGGCGGAGATCGAGGTCGTGGCGGCGGTGCCCACGGCGTCCCTCCCTCAAGCTCACGATGCGTATCCGCCCGGAGGGGCGGCCCGCGGGATAGCGTCCGAGGTCGAGGGGCACCGGCGGCCGGTCCGCCACCTGGTTCCCGAGGTCAAAGCCTCATGCGCTGCATGCGGTTGCCCCGGCCGCCGGGCGTCGCCTCAACGACCCCGGCATGCTACCATTCGAGGGGCTGCAGCGGACGACGGGGGTTCGCAGTTTTCACATGCGTTGAAGCTCAGTTGCCCCCGCCGCGGCTGAGCGGAGTCGTTCGGCGAGGCAGCGAAAACCCAAGTAATATCCTAGATATTCAGGCGACGCACCAAAGTCATCTGCTACCGTGTTAATAAAATTATACCAGTACGCTTGTGACCGCTCACTCGCGCGACTACACGAACCCAGAAGTGAACCAATAAAAATTCGCAAGTAATAGTTTTAATTCATACAACTTACTATTCGTACAATGAGGGCGAAATAAATCGACCAAGCTTGTTCGCCGCTGCTGCTCCGACGACCTGGCTGCGTACTCTCGCCCGCTGGCTGCTCGGAGCGGCGCTCGCGTTCGCGGGCACGAGCCATCTCACCTTTGCCAGGGCCGAGTTCGTGGCGCAGGTGCCCAAGGCATTGCCCTTCAGCGAAGACTTCGTGGTGGTGGCGTCGGGTGTGGTCGAGATCTCGTTGGGGCTCGGTTTACTGCTGTTGCGTCGGCAGCGCGTGCCCATCGGGCTGATCGCCGCGACGTTTTTCGTCGCCGTGTTCCTGGGCAATATTTCTCAGTATCTCAACGGGGCCAGTGCGTTCGGCCTCGACACCGACACCAAGCGCTTCGCGCGGTAGTTTCTCCAACCGGTCCTCGTCGCCTGGGCGACGTGGAGCACCGGTGCCGGGACTTGGCTGCGCGGCACGAACGCTCCGTGACCGTCTGACCTTCTGGAAGTGCCTCGAACTGGAGCCCGACTTCACACGCCTGGTCGGGTGCCTGCCGCGCGTCCATCTCTCCGCCATCATCGCTGAGATCGCTCGGCGAATTTGCTTGCGATTAGCGGGTCGAAGCGTGATGCATCTTCCGCCTCGCCGAGATCGCCGTCGGGACAGCAACCGAACCAGGGACTGTGTTCGAAGTCAAGCGGCCGGAGCCATTTTCGGGTCCCACGCCCGGCCGTCCCGAATGACGGGATTGGCGATCCCGAGCAGCGTCCGCGCGACCGCGATCAGCGCGACCTCCGACGCCTCCCCCTTCGCCCTCAGCCGCCGGGCGAAGTCACGCAGCGGCCCCGGCACGCGAGCGACGGCGAGCGCCGCCCTGTCCGGCGCCCGCCGCACCTCCCGCCGCCCGCCCAGGATGTGCCGCTCCCCCCGCTTCCGCACGCTGTCGGCCGCGAACGGGTCCAGCCCGGCCAGGGCCGCCAGCTTCCCCGGCGAAAGGAGCCCCAGCTCCGGCAGGTCTGCCAGCAGGGTGTGGCTAACCACCGGCCCGACCCCCCTTGATCGACCGCAGCAGTCGGTCCCGCTCCCGCCTGGCCGGGGATCGGTGGACGGCCACGGCGACCCCCTCGTCGATCGCCTTGACCTGCCCGTCCAGCCAAGCAACGTGGGCCTCGACCCCCTCGCCGACGGCGGCCGGCAGGCCGGGCCGGAGGCGGTTCCCCTCGGCCACGCGCATGCCCAGGAGCTGCCGGCGGCGGTCCAGCAGGGCCACCAGCTCCACCCGGTCGGCGTCGAGCGGGGCAGCCGGGGGCGGGCAGGCCACGGCCGCGAAGTGGGCGAGGACGCGGCGTCGATCGGGTCGGTCTTGGCGTGCTGGCCGATCCCCGAGGCGAACTGGCGGACCCGCCGCAGGTCGGCCACGGCGGCCGGCGCGCCGGCGGCCGGCAGCGCCGCGAGGGCGGCGGCCTCGGACCCGCCGGTCGCCCCCTGGACCACCATCGCCGGGGGCAGCGGCGTAGACCGGGCGGCCCCGTCTCGGCGGACAACACGAGGCGGGCGTGGTCAGCCACGACTCTTTTTGGCGTGCAGGTCCGTCCTCATCGAGCCACCGGTCGATCGCCGCCGGGTCCGCTCGGCCCGCCGGGCCGGCCTCAGGGGCGTGTGCCGCAGCTTCGTGAGCCACTCCCGCGAGCAGCCTGTGTGGCACGCCGCCCCGAACTTGTCCCGAGTGATTTGGGCCGCGTGGGAGGCGGTCTACAGTCGGCGCGGGCCCCCGACTCGGTCGGCCGGCGGGTCAGCCACTCAGGCCCCTATGCCTGCTGCGTCGCTCTCCTTGTAGTCGCGAACCCACCGCCGCACGGTCTCGACGTGCGGGTCGAGGAGGTCGGCCACGTCGGCGGCGGGACGGCCATCGGCGACCCTCCGCGCGTCAGTCCGCCGGCGGTCTTCCCGCGGCACGCGATTGCTCGGTGCCCATGGTCTGGGCAGCCGACGACACCACCCACGAACGGACAGCCGGACTACCCGCGAGTCAGTAACACCCTCTGGTTCGGCGTCCAGCGACGGGTTGCGATCTCACGGTACTCTTCGTCTCACTACTTGGAACTCACCCGGAAGTTAAGGTCGCTGCCGACGGGGCCGACGCGTGCCCTCAGTTCGGTGTTCGTGTTGAACCTTGCGGCGACCGCCTCGGCGGGGGCCGGCTTCGCGCCCGGGGCCGGGGGGCGGTTGCTGTTCTGCGAACTGCGGACCTCGACCTTGTAGTCCCCGACGGCCGGGAGCTGCGGCGCGACCAGTCGGTACCTGCCATTCCGAATCTGCCCGCCGACCGGCGACCCGCCCCCGGCCGGCGCGAACACGATGGTGCCCATCTCGATCGGCTCGCCGTCGAGCGTGACCGTGCCGGTCACTTCCGCCGCGGGCCTCTCGCCGCACCCGGCGAGCGCGCACAGCCAGACGGCGCAGAGGGCAGATCGGGCCAGCACGGGCGGTCCTCTGGTGGGGCGGGTCACGGGGCGTCCGTAACCGACAAGCCGTCGTTTCGGTTGGCGAGCCGGCGGTGCGTCTCGGGATCGACCGAGTAGGAGACCGTCCGCACCGACCCGTCGCACAGCACGAACTGGCACCCGGTCGGGTGGGCCGAGCCGAAGCTGAAGTAGTTCAGCGTTCCCGCGGCGTCGCGCACCGGCGGGTAGTACAGCGGGCTCTTCCCCGACCACCGGTTCACGTCGATGTCGTAGCCCACGTACATGCTCTGGTCGTCGCCGTTGTCTTGGCCGGTCGCGTAGTAGTCGGCCCGCACGTTCTTCTCGCCCACGAGGTACGTCTGGCTGGTGCCGTCGGTGACGTCCCCGATGCGCGTCACGCTGCGCTGGTAGATGACGCCGGTCTGGACGTCGTCACCGACCGACCCCAGCGCCGGGGGGAATCCGCTGCCGGGCGACGGTCCGTCGCCCCCGTTGGCCGCGTAGTCCGTCTTCGCCACCAGCGCCGAGTAGTACGCGTTCGCCGGCACGAACGCGGAGGGGTACGGCACCGGCGCGCGCCGGCTGGGGCAGTTGAACGTCGGCACCGCGGTGCCGTTCATCTGGGCCAGCGCCGCGGAGAGCGCGGGGCCGCTCCGACCGAACCCGAGTCTGTACAGGTTGTCCTGCTCGACGAAAGGCAGCGTCGCGAACACCCACCCGCCGGGCTGCGCGGGGCCGTGTCCCCGGTTCGGGTCGCCGATATAGGTGAACCCCCACCCGCCAGACGGGTACGAGCCGTTCGTGTCGTGGCAGCTCGTGAGCGCGAGGCCCATCTGCTTGAGGTTGTTGGCGCACTTCATCCGCGCGGCCGCCTCGCGCACCTTCTGCACGGCGGGCAGGAGCAGCCCGATCAGGATGGCGACGATGGCGATGACCACCAGCAGCTCGATCAGCGTGAACCCCCGACGCTGTGGGGGTCGGACGGGGGGATGGGGCACCGAGGCACCTCGGGGGCGAAGTAGGAGTTCGGGAACCGACGCGGCGTCGGAGTAGGGACAGTTTCCCAAGCGGTCGCTGCCTTGTCAACGCGATAATTGAAGATCCGCTCGTGGCAGCTCGCCCTATTCACGCGACGGCGGGCTGGTCTCTGGGGCGGCCTAATCCTACTTTGTGACGCCGCGGCTTTGCTATCCGCGATATCCGCGATCCGACCCCGGCCTCTCGTTGCCGCTGGAGTGCCCCACGAGCGATTGACGGTGTGTCGAGTGGGCTAGCATAACCTTCGGGCAGCCATGCCAGGACCTAAACGACCCCCGACCGTCGGCTTACATCGACGAGTTCCGTCGGGTCGCCGTCGATCTGATAGTCACCGTGGTTCTCACCGTCGCCGAGTCCGCACGTCGCTCGGCGTCCACCCCGAGGTGCCCCGCAAGTTGAAGGCGTGCTTCGCCCCGGGCACCGGCCCGCACCCGGGGTTATCAGTTCGGGTCGCCGAGGAGGACGAACGCCGCCCAGAACTTCGGGTGCTCGAACGGCTTTTCGCCAGCCGCCACGGGGTCGGCCGGCGGCTTGACGGGGTTGATCTGCTCGCCCTTGGCGCGGGGGACGCCCTTCGCCAGGGCCGCCGAGAGCGTGTGGGCCTCGCCGGCGGGGAGGGCGCGCAGCCAGCGCTTCGCCTCGCCGAGCGCCGCCGCCTTGCCCATCGGCCTCGCCAGCCCGTCGCGCCGGCCCAGCAGGTTCTCGTAGAAACGGCTCATCAGGAGGGCGGTCGCGGTGTCGTCGACCTTCCAGAGGCTCAGGCAGACGGCCCGCGCCCCGGCACTGAGGAACGCCTGGGCGAAGCCGAGCAGCCCGTCGCCGCCGCCCGCCTTGCCGAGGGCCGTCTCGCACGCCGAGAGCGTCACGAGGTCGGCGTCGAGCTTCCAGAACTCGAGCACCTCGCCGGCCGACAGTCGGCCGTTCATAAACGGCGCGCCCGGCTTGGCGGTCAGCTCCTGCGGCAGCGTCTCCTTGGCGAGGATCAGCGCCGACTCGAAGGCCCGGACGCTGTTGCCCTCGCCGTGGGTGGCGAAGTGCAGGTAGCGGAACGTCGCCAACTCCCCCGCGGCCCGCAGCCCCTCCAGCCGCCGCTCGCTGGCGTCGGCACCGGTCAGCACGGTGGCGTCGGCCCCGGCGAGCACCCGCAGCCGCTCGACCTCGACGCGCGTGCCCGGAAGTGGCTTCCAGCCATCAGCGTTACCGAAGGCGGGGTCGCCCAGCGCGAGCAGCCGCGTGCCGGCCGGCCGCGGCCGCCCCTGGAGGCGCGCGAGGTGCGTGCCGGACGGCACGTAGCTGACGGCGTAGTCGGCCGTCAGCGCCTCGACCGACACCCCGACCATCTCGTGGACGGGGACGACGTACAGCGTCTTAACCCCGTTGAGGTACCGGGCGACGGGCGCGACTCGCTGGGCGTGCAGCCGCGCCGCCAGCGCCTCGACCTCGGCCCGCGTCGCCGACCCGACCAGAGCGTCCCGGAGGTCCTCCGACAAGTCCGTGTCGTCGGCGGTCCACCTCCCGCCCGGCCCGGTGCCCGGCAGGCGCTCCCACTTCGGGTCGCCGGTGGGCCGGACCACGCAGGCCCAGTGCTCCTCGACGCCACCCTTACTGGCGACATCGACCCACAGCAGCAGGGCGGCGTCGGCCGGCAGGGCGGCGCGGATGGCGTCGCCGCTGGCGACCTCGCGGGTACTTGCCATGACGCCCAACGCCGCCGCACGCTCCTCGGCCCCCCGCCGCTCTGCGCTCAGGGCGGCGAGTTGGGCAGACTCTTCGTCGGTTCGCCTCCCCTTAGTCACCAACTGCAAAATGCGTGGCTGCACGCCGGCGACGCGCAGGCGCTCGCGGGCCATCTCCGCCATCTCCGCCGGCCGGAGCGCCCCGCCCGCCTGGTGGTCGAGTAGGCCGCGAGCCAGCGTGAGCTCGACCTGATTCCAGGCCCCGAGTGGGTCCTCGCTGTTCTGTAACGCAGCCAGCAGGAGTCGCGGGTTGGACCCGGCGAGCAACGCCCGGTCTAGCCCCTTGGCACCGGTCAGGCGGCTCGCCTCGTAGGAGGAGATGCTCGGCGCGAGGAGGACTTTTGCCTCGGCTACCCGGCCCTGGGCGGCCAGGTTGCACGCCAGGTTGTTGTAGCTGGTGGCCGTGTCCGGGTGGTCCTCGCCGAGCGCGCGGCGGCGGGTCGCCAGGGCCTTCTCGTACAGCGGCCCCGCCTCCGCCGCCCGGCCCCGGTCGTCCAGGTTGCACGCCAGGTTGTTGTAGCTGGCGGCCGTGTCCGGGTGGTCCTCGCCGAGCGTGCTCCGCGATGATTCCGAAAACGCTTTCCAAAAAGGTAGTGCCTGCGCGTAGAGCCCCTTCGCTTGAAGCCGCCGGGCTTCCGAAACCCCAACACTCGCCTGCCGCCAGTCTCGCCTCTTCTCGGGCGACAGCAGGGCGACCTTCTGCTTGGCCATCAGCTCATACTTCGCGTCGATGGATTCGTAATGATCTGCCCCTTGAACCCTAACCCGCAGTGAGAACAACTCTTCGCCCGCCTTGATCGCGTCCGCGTAAGCGTCGGCCTGCTCGAACCCGTCGATCGCCGCTGCGAGTTCCTTGGCCCTCTTCGCGTCCGCCCCGGTGAGCAGCCGCTGCCACGGCGGCTTCGGGTCGTCGGCCGCGGCGGTGGGGGCGCACGCCAGCAGCAGCCACAGCGCCGCACAAGTCTTCGCGCGGGTCATCGCCGGACTCCTGAAGTTAGTTGCTCGCGGCCACGCCGAAGCCGATCACGCCGACGGCCGTCTCCGGCGACTCGCCCAGCCAGCGGCCGGCCGACCGCACCGACGCCGCCGCGCCCGATAGTACCTCGCCCTTGCCCCGCGTCGAATCGACCGGGCCGCCGGGCCGCAGCGTCTTCAACTCGGCCCCGTCGTACCACCAGACCCCGTCCGCCGGCGTCGGCCCGGCCGCCCAGTCGGCCCGACGGCCGGCCCGCCAGTTGCGGAAGGCCGGCAGCGGGCGGTCCGACGCGACCACGGCGAACGCCCAGAGGCCCGACCCCTCGGCCAGGCCGTACGCCGTGGCACCGTCGGCCGCCGGGTAGCGCGGGGCGTCGGTCAGCGGGGGCGGGGTCGCCTCGCTCTCGGGGAAGCAGAGGTCGAGCTTGCCGTCGGGCAGGATCGCCACGAGGTACGCGTACGCCGGCCGCGACAGCCGCGCCGACACCTGCACCCGGTCGCCCCGCCGCGGCGCGAACGACGTGCGCCCGAGGAGGCCCATCTCGACATCGTCCTTGCCGGAGCGGGCGAAGTGCTTCACGTCCAGCGACTGCACCCGCAGCGGCCCCGCCGCGGCCACCGGCGGGGTGACCGCGGCGACGTTCTGGGGTTGGGCCGGCTCCGGCTTGTCGCGGAGGGCGAGCGCGGCGACCGCGACGCACGCCGCCAGCCCGACGCACGCCGCCAGCAGCCGACGCCGCCGCCGGCCGGGCGGCGCGGGCGGACCCTGGTACGTCACCGTCGTCGCGTCGTCGGCCCGGCGGTCGAGCGCGTCGGCGACTTCCTGCGCCGTCGCCGGCCGCCCCGCGGGGTTTTTCGCCAGCAACCGCATGACCAAGTCCGAGAGCGCCGACGGCACCATCGCGTCCACCGTAGACGGGGCCGGCGGGTCGAGGCGCACGACCTGGGCGATCATCACGAGCACGCCGGGGCCGGGGAACGGGCGGCGGCCGGTGGCGGCTTCGTAGAGGACGCTGCCGAGGCTGAACAGGTCGCTGCGGGCGTCGAGCGGCTGCCCCTGCGCCTGCTCGGGGCTCATGTACGCCGGCGTGCCGGAGACCGCCCCCTCGACGGACAGGTCGTCGCCGTCGGCCGCCTTGGCCAGCCCGAAGTCG
>JANXTD010000585.1 GCA_025352585.1 Fimbriiglobus sp. | reverse complement strand
CCCGAAGTCGTAAGTTAGCCCCTTTCGCACACTCACGCGCAAGGGGTTTTCTCGTGGTGTCGGCGTACCGCGTGCGGCTCCTGGTCTGGGGGGCGATGGTCGTTGGCGTCGGCTGGCTGCTGACCGACTGGTTCCCGCGCGAACTGCCGTACATGGCCGCCCCCTCGGCGCTCGGGGTCGCCCCGGCCGCTAGCCCCGGCGGGCTGACCGACGCGCTCAACCGCCGGCTCGGCTGGGTCAGCGACAACTCGTTGGCGCTCGGCACGCTCGCGTTGCTGATGCTGCTCGGCTGGGGCTGGCTGGCCCGCGGGCTGGGGGCCTACGACCTCATCTACAGTGAGAGCCGGTCGGTCCGCTTCGTCAACGGGTTGCTCATTGGCCTGGCGATCGGCGAAATTCTGTTCGTCGAGTACCTCGTCGCCCAGGCCGGGCTGCCCGCGGCCGACGGCGCGGCCTGGACCCTGTGGCCCGCCGAGGTGGCCGGGCCGCGCCCCGACGAGGCGCTCGCCGTGCGCCGCGCCGGCGGCTTCCTGCTGGCGACCTGGCCGGCGGCGCTGCTGCTGTTCTACCTGCCCGGCGGGCTGGCGAAGGCCCCGGACGGCCGGCGGCTCGGCTTCCCGGCGCTGGGGCTGGGCCTGGTCGCGGCCGTGGCGCTGGTCGTCGTGGCGACGCGGGCCCTCTGGCTCGGGGAGGTCGCGGCCGATTGGCGCGACTGGTACGGCACGACGCCCGGCGCGATGTCCGGCCGTATCCCCCGCCCGGACTTCCCGCTGCACCTGCTGGCCACCGCGGCGACCGCGCTGCCGGCGCTCGGCCTGGCGGCGTTCGGGGCGCTCGCCTACGCCGGCCGCACCGCCTGCCCCGTCTGGGTCGTGGCGCTACTGCTCTGGCTCGCGGTGGCCGTCTACGGCTTCATCCTGTTCCACTTCCAGGGCCTGCAATACGTCCTCGCGGCGCTGGCGGTGGCGGTCGGCGTCGCCGCGAACCTGGGGCACCGCTTCAAGCTGAGCCTGCCGAACCTGCGGCCCGAGTACGACGCCGCCCGCCGCGCGACGCTCGACTTCGCCCGCCTCGGCGAGCCGCCGACCGCGCAAAAGCCGGTCAAGCTGCTCAGCGCCGACGACCTGCTGGCCGCCTTCGCCGCGCAGTGGCAACGCGAGCACGGCCCGGCCAGCAAGCCGAAGCTCGTCGTCATGGCGACCAGCGGCGGCGGCATTCGTGCGGCGGTCTGGACGGCGGCGGTGCTCGAGAAACTCGAGGCCGAGATCGGCCCGCGCTTCCCCCGGCACCTGCGCATCATCACCGGGGCGTCGGGCGGCATGGTCGGCGCGGGGCTGTACGCCGCCGACCGCGTCCACCCGGTCGCCGGCGACTCGCTGGCCCGCACGCTGGCCCAGGACAGCTTGTGGGCGCTGATGCAGACCTTCCTGATCCGCGACCTGCCGAGTACGCTGCTGCCGTTCCACCGCGACTGGGACCGCGGCTACTCCCTGGAGGCGGCCTGGCACCGGCGCGCGAGGGCCAGGCGGCGCGGCGACAAGTCGCCGTGGCGGACGACCTTCGCCGAGTTGATGCCGGCCGAGCGCCTGGGCATCGCGCCGTCGCTGGTCTACGCGCCATTCCTGGTCGAGGACGGCCGGCGGCTGCTGATCAGCAACCTCGACCTGCGCGACATCGCCGCCGAGTCCGCCCCGACGCTGACCCTGACGCCCGGCGGGATGCCGAGCCACGCGGTCAAGCGGCTGTCGCGCTCCGCGGTGGAGTTCTTCCGGCTCTTCCCGGCGGCGCACGGCCGCTTCGAGGTCGGCACGGCGGCGCGGCTCAACGCGACCTTCCCCTTCGTCAGCCCGAGCGTGAACCTGCCGACCGACCCGCCGCGGCGCGTCGTGGACGCCGGCTACTTCGACAACTACGGCACCGGCCTGCTGGCCGCCTGGCTGCACCGCCACCGCGACGCCGTGCGCGAGTACTGCTCCGGGGTGGCGATCGTCGAGGTGCGGGCGTTCCCGATGGAGCGCGAGAAGAACGCCTTCGCCGACGAGGAGTTCGAGGACCACGGCCTGGCCGCGCGGCTCACCGGCACCATCCGCAGCCTGACGAGCCTGACGGCCAAGGCGGCGCGGCCACCGCGCCCGGACTCTGGGGGCCGGGGCGACACCTTCGTCTCGCTGCTCGCCGGCCTGAGTACGCCGGCCGAGGCGCTGGTGAGCGTGCGGTCGGCCGGGGCGTACTTCCGCAACGACCAGTTCCTCGGCGTGCTCGACTCCGAGTTCAACGAGCGCGGCCGGCCGCCGTTCCTGGTCCGCGTGCCGTTCGAGTGCCCCGGCGAGGCGGCGCTGAGTTGGGGCCTGACCGACTGGGACCGCGACCAAATCCTGCGCGGCGTCCACGACAACGCCGTCGGCGTCGCCGCGCTCAAGGGCTGGCTCGGCTGCGACGGCGGCGCGTGTTAGGGTGCCGACTCGGCTCCGCCGCAGGCGACTCTTGTTAGCCCGACGCGCGAGCGAGGGTCGAAGCGGGCGAGGACGTTGCTGGCGGTCGGTGACGGTACGGTCGTCGGTCATCAACCT
>JANXTD010000543.1 GCA_025352585.1 Fimbriiglobus sp. | reverse complement strand
CGACTTCTGGCGGCACGTCGGCCGCGACCGGCTCGGGGTTCTCGGCCGGCACCGGCGGCTGCTTCTCGCCGTTGAGCCAGATTTCGTGGTACGCCTGCGTCCCGGCCGTGGGGGCCAGGTGCGCCGCCACGTCGTCGGCGAGTTGCTGCATCTGCTTGCGCGCGGCCCCCGGCAGCGGGGCGGGGCAGGCCATGACGTTGCGGTTCACGTCGCCGCAGCCGCCGAGGCTCGACACCAGCGCTTTGTTGAAGCCGGCGATCGTAGCACGCAGGTCGTGCTTCAAAATCCCGTGGAACTGGATGCTCTGGCGCGTCGTCAGGCGGATCGTGCCGTTGGCGTACTTGTCGCTCAACTCGTCGAGCACGAGGTACTGCGCCGCAGTGAGTTTGCCGCCGGGCATCTTGAGGCGGATCATGAAGCAGTACGCCTTGCCGGCCGCCGCGCCCTTGGGGCGGTTCTTGCGGGCGTCGCGGTCTTCCTGCTGGTAGCTGCCGTGGAACTTGACGAGGTTCTTGCCCTCGTCGGTCAGGTGGTCCGACTCGTTGGCCAACTCCGCCATCAGGTTGCCGCGCAGGTAGTTGCTACCTTCCTTCATGGCCTCGACGGGGGACGGCTTCAGGTCGGGAGGGGGGGTCGTTTCGGTGCTCATGGCGAGTCCATTGGCGGTGTGGCGGCGCTACCAGATGTTACCGTTTTACCCAAGTCTCCGCAACCCGACCGGGAAAATGTTACGCATGTTGATCGATTCCATCGACTTAACGCTGAACTCGGCGATTCCTAACGCGGGGCGGCGGGTTGGGGCGGTCCCGTCAGTCACGGCGGACGTGCCGACTGGTCGCCCCCCGGACGCGATTTGCCGACTGGCGTAGGCGGTGTCCGTGGACAGGGAAGGGGGCGTCGGTCGAACAACTACGATGCCGTGACTCTTCCGACACCGCGAGACTCGCCAACGTGAACGACACCAACCACGCCGTTACCGCGAAGCCCGCACCCTCGCCCCTTGCCCTCGCCGGCCCCACCTCGCCCGCGGTGGTCGGCTTCCTGTCGATCGTCACCGACGCCTCGGGCGTCTTCGGCGGCTACCTCGTCACCAACGCCTGGGGCCGCCCGCTGGAGTTCCGCCTGAGCACGGCCGTGCAGCCCAACCGCGTGCAACAAATCCTCTACGGGCCGACGCTCACGGAGTACCTGCACGCCGAACTCATCGGCAAGACGCTCATCGAGAAGACCTCCGCCCAGCCGACGATCGTCGTCACCGACAGCCCCGCGGCGTTGGGTTTGCGTGCCCGACTCGGAGTGCCGGTGGTCTGCGTCAACGCCGCGCCGTCCGACGACCTGCTACCGCTGCCGACCGGGCGGTGTACGGCGACGCTCAGCTACGCGGCCAAGTTCGCCGACGACCGCGCCGCCCTCGACGACCGGCTCGAAGCGATCGACCCGGCGGTGGATCTGGCCGAGCCGTTCGGCCGCATCCGCGAGGCGATGGCCGAGGCCCGCAAAATGGGGGTGACCAACCGTGCGGCTTGACGACTTCGACCCGACCGACGTGCTGGAATTCGCCCCCTTGGTCGCGTGGTCGCCGGCCCACGACCTCGACCTGGCGTTCGCGTCGGAGTCGCACTCGCTGGCGCGGTTCGACTCGCCTCTGGGCGTCGGCGTCAAGGAGGCCCGGCTGCTCAACCAGACGCCGTGGGTCCGCACCCTCGGCCGGCTCGACTTCGCCATTTCGACTGAAGGCTGGAAGTTCCCCGCGCCGCCGACCGACCTCGTCCGCCCGCCGGCCCCGCGCCTCGAAACGCCGAAGCCGGCCGGCCGCGAGGTGATCGACCTGCCGACGCTGCCCGACGACGGGAGCGTTCGCAAGCCGCCGATCCGCATCCGCCCGACGGCCGACACGGTGCTCATCAAAGACCGCCTGCTATACCTGTTGCAGCCGCCGCTCGACGACATCTTCAACGGCCGGGCGCTCGAAGTGCCGTTCGAGTTGTTCCCGTATCAGCGTGAAGGCATCGCCTTCATGGTGCCACGCCACTCGGCACTGCTCGCCGACGAAATGGGCCTCGGCAAGACCGCGCAATCGATCCTGGCGTTACGCCTGCTCTTCCACCAAGGCGTCGTCCGCTCGGCGCTGTTGGTCGCGCCGAAACAGTTGATTCACAATTGGGGCCGCGAGTTAAAGTTGTGGGCCCCCGACTTGCCGTTTGAAGTCTTCCCCACCGACCCTGAGGCCCGCCGCACCACCTGGTTGACCTCGAATTGCCCGCTGAAGCTGATCAACTACGAGGCCGTGTCGCGCGACGCCGAGGTGATCGCCGACCCGCGCACCTACTTCGACGTGGTGCTGCTCGACGAGGCCCAGCGCATCAAGAACAAGGACTCGCGCACGGCCGAAGTCGTGTGCAGCATTCGTCGTGGTCGCAGTTGGGCGCTGACCGGCACGCCCATTGAGAACAGCGTTGACGACCTCATCAACATCTTCGCCTTCGTCGATCCGGGCCGCGTCCCCGCCGACACGCCGACAAAACGGTTGGCGGCGTTGACGTGTGACAG
>JANXTD010000542.1 GCA_025352585.1 Fimbriiglobus sp. | reverse complement strand
TGGCGAGTCGCGCACCACCAGCCAGACGACGACGCCAACGATGACGCCGAGGAGGCCGTAACTGAGAAGCGCGGGCCGCCAGCCTTTGCCGTGGAGTTTGCGCAGTGGGGTACCGATCGCCCCTTCGACGATGAGCCGGTTGAGTCGCTCGGACTCGGCCGGGGTCTGCTGCCCGGCGGGCTTGGCCCGGATGCCCCGGCCTTCGGAGGTCAGGGCGGGCCAGCCGTCCGAGAACGCTTCGGAGAAGCGAGGGTCGCGGATGACGGCGTTGAGCGCGTCCGCGACTCCCTCCCGGCTCGGGTTCTTGCCATTGAGGTGAGAGTCGAGCGCCAGGAATGACGAGTCGTGCGGGTACACGGCCGAGTCGCGCAAGTTGATGGCCGCCCACCGGACAAACACCATATCGTCTACGCTGAGGATGTCATCGACCGTGACCGTCGCCGGGGTCGAGAGCGGCACGAAGGCGATGATCAGGAAGCCGGTCAGCCCCGTCGCCGCCGCGCCGCCGAAGCGGCCACCGAAGGTGACGACGCTGTTCGCCAGGCCGCGGCGGCGGTCGGGAACCCAGCGCGTCAGTAGCAGGGCAGCCGTGGGGTAGGCGGCGGCTTGCGAGAGGCCGAGCAGGAAGCGCGACGCGAAGAGCGTCGGGAAGTCCTGGGCGAGAGCGATGAAGATGCCGAAGACCGACCAGCCGACCATCGAGAAGGTCAGCATCAGCCGCGGGCCGTAACGCTGCGCCAGGTAGCCGCCGGGGACTTGGCCCAGGGCGTAGGCGATGAAGAAGGCCCCGAACGCGGCGTCCATCTGCATGGTGCCGATCCGCAAGTCCTCGCGGATGTAGCCCTCGGCGACGCTGACACAAACCCGCTCCAGGTAAAGCAGCGCGGCCATCGCCGTGAGGACCAGGACGACCAAGACGCGGACGGGGGGGCGAGGGATTTTCATGGCCGGCATCGTGGCACACCCGCCGGCCGACCGCAACCGGATTGCGGCAAAGTTGTGGCGGGGTGACGTGATTGAGTTGCAAGCGGCGGTGAGGCGTCGGTACAATGCGGTGAGGCGTCGGTACAATGATGCCACCTGCCTGAACTTGTCTCTCATTGACTTCACCTTCCGCCCTTGGGTCGCACCATGCTCGTTGCCGCACCTCGGCTCTTTCGCACGCTAGTGGCCCTCGGCTTCGTGGGCGTCAGCGGGGTCGCGTCCGCGGCGGACAAGCTCGAATACAACCGCGACATCCGGCCGATCCTGAGCGAGAACTGCTTCGCCTGCCACGGCCCCGACGGGGCTGCCCGCAAGGCCAAGTTGCGGCTCGACAAGCGAGACTCGGCATTGGAGAAGGGCGCGATCGTCCCCGGCAAGACAGCCGACTCGGAGATGGTCAACCGGCTCCACTTGCAGGACGACGACGAAGAACGCATGCCGCCGCCGTCGTCGCACAAGCAACTCACGGCCGCGCAAAAGAAGACGCTGGAGCGCTGGATCGCGGAGGGCGCGGAGTACCAGGACCACTGGGCGTTCCTCGCCCCGAAGCGGACCGCCGTGCCGACGGTGACTGACGTCACGTGGGTCCGCAACCCGATCGACGCCTTCGTCCTCGCCGAGTTGGAGAAGCGTAAGCTGACGCCCAACGGCGAGGCCGACCGCCGCACGCTGGCCCGCCGGGTCGCCCTCGACGCGACCGGGCTGCCGCCGACGCCGGCCCAGGTCGAGGCCTTCGTCGGCGACACCTCGCCGAACGCCTACGAGAAGTACGTGGACAGGATGCTGGCGTCGCCGCACTACGGCGAGCACCGCGGCCGCTACTGGCTCGACGCCGCCCGCTACGGCGACACCCACGGCATCCACTTCGACAACTACCGCGAAATGTGGGCCTACCGCGACTGGGTGTTCAAGGCGTTCAACGCCAACAAACCGTTCGACGCCTTCACCGTCGAGCAACTCGCCGGCGACCTGCTGCCGAAGCCGACGATGGACCAGCGCATCGCCACCGGCTTCAACCGCTGTAACATCACGACCAACGAGGGCGGGGCCATCAATGAAGAGTACCTCGTCCTGTACACCCGCGACCGTACCGATGCGGCTAACACGATCTGGATGGGCTTGACGACCGGCTGTGCCGTTTGCCACGACCACAAGTACGACCCCGTGTCGCAGAAAGACTTCTACGCGCTTTCGGCGTTCTTCAATAATTCTGTGCAGCAGGCGATGGACGGCAACGTCAAGGACACGCCGCCGATCATCTTCGTGCCGGCCGAGGCCGACCGCGAGAGTTGGGCGTCGATCGACGTGCGGATTCGCGACGCCAAGGCGCAACTCGAGGCCCGCAAGGCGACCGCCAAGCCGGCCTTTGACGCGTGGGCCAAGGCGACCCGCCCCGCCGACATCCTGGCGAAGGCGACCCAGACCGGCCTGACCGTCCACGCCGAGTTGACGAACGGCAAAGGAACGATCGCGTCGTCCACCGTGGACGGTACGAAGCGTGCGTTGCGGCTGCCGAAGGGCACGACCTGGAAGCCCGGCCCGTTCGGCGGCACCGTCGCCTGGACGACCCCGACCGCGACCGGCCCCGGAGCCATCGAGTTCGCCGACGGCGTCGGCGACTTCGAGATCGACAAGCCGTTCTCGTACGGGGCCTGGGTACAGATTCCCCAGCGCGGCCAAAATGTCGCCATCTTCTCGAAGATGAATGTCGCGCAGGAACACCGCGGCTGGGATCTGTGGCTGGAGAACGACAAGTTCGCCGCCCACTTGATTGACGCCTGGCCGGGCAAGGCCATCAAGGTCTCGACCAAGAACGGCTTCGACCCCAACAAGTGGCACCACGTCTTCGTCACCTACGACGGCAGCCGCAAAGCCGCCGGGCTGAAGCTGTTCGTCAACGGCGAGCCGCAACCGGTCAACGTCGCGGCCGAGAGTGTCGGCAACGAGCCGGACCGGGCCGTGGCCATTGCGAGCATCCGCAACAGCGTGCCGCTGACGATCGGCCGCCGTTCCCCCGGCCAGAACGCCAGGGCGATCGGCGTCGCCGACCTGCGGCTCTACGGCCGCGAGTTGACGACCAACGAAGTCAACACGCTCGCCGTCGCGCCGCGCATCGCTTCGGTCCTCGAGACCGCCGCGGCCAAGCGGAAGCCGGCCGACCTGGACGAGGTCTTCAACTGGTGGCTGGCGTCGGCCGACCCCGAGTCGAAGACCCTGGCGAAGGCGCTGCAAGACTCGAAGCAGGACGAGACCGCCTACCGCGGCCGCGGCACGGTCGCCCACGTCTCCGCCGAGAAGTCCACGCCGGCCGAGGCGTACGTCCTCGACCGCGGCGAGTACGACCGGCGGAAGGACAAAGTCGCCCCCGCCACCCCGGCGTCGCTGCCGCCGATGCCGGCCGACCTGCCGCGCAACCGCTACGGCTACGCGCAGTGGCTCCTCCGCCCGGAGCACCCGCTGACGGCCCGCGTGACGGTCAACCGCTTCTGGTCGGAGCTGTTCGGCACCGGGTTGGTGCGCACCGCCGCGGACTTCGGCATCGCCGGCGAGCAGCCCAGCCACCCTGACTTGCTCGACTGGCTGGCCATCGATTTCCGCGAGAACGCCTGGGACGTGAAGCGGGTGTTCAAAATGATGCTGATGTCGAACACTTACCGCCAGGCGGCGACGACGACCCCGCTGAAGCTCGAAAAGGACCCCGCGAACACGTTCCTGAGCCGCGGGCCGCGCTTCCGCATGGACGCCGAGATGATCCGCGACTACGCCCTCAGTACGTCGGGGCTGATGTCGCCCAAGATCGGCGGCAAGAGCGTCAAGCCGTACCAGCCGATCGGCGTCTGGGAGGCGGTCGCCATGCCCGGCAGCGACACCCGCGACTACAAGCAAGATAGTGGCGAGAGCCTGTACCGCCGCAGCGTTTACACCTTCTGGAAGCGCTCCGCGCCCCCGGCGTCGATGGAGATTTTCAACGCCCCCAACCGCGAAACTTGTACCGTCCGCCGCGACCGCACCAACACGCCGTTGCAGGCCCTCGTGACACTCAACGACGTGCAGTTCGTCGAGGCGGCCCGGCACCTCGCCGAAGTCACCATGACGGCGGAAACGGCCACGCCGGGCCGCGTCGAATTCCTGGCCAAGCGGCTCCTCGGTCGGTCATTCAAGGCGGAGGAGGCGGCGATCGTCACCAAGGTGCAGGCCGACCTCGCGGCGTCTTACGTGGCCAACCCGGCGGAGGCCAAGAAACTCCTGGGCGTCGGGGACTCGAAAGTCGACGCGAAGCTCGACCCGGCCCAACTCGCCGCCTGGACGATGGTCGTCAACCAACTGCTGAACCTCGACGAAGTCCTCTGCAAGTAGCCCCCCTCCCCCGTTTCGGAGCGACTTCGATGGCACTCAACCCGCGCGACTGGTCGATCACCTCGCGACTCGGCGACATCCGCCTGCACGAAACCCGCCGGCAGTTCTTCGCCTCCGGCGGGCTGTCCCTCGGCAGCGCCGCGCTGGCGACGCTGCTCGGCGGCCGCGCGTCGGCAGACGTGGCGGCCCCGACGGCCGGGGTCAAGACTGGCTTCGGGGCCGGCCTGCCGACGACGCACTTCGCGCCCAAGGCGAAGAACGTCATCTACTTGCACATGCTCGGCGGCCCGGCCCAGATGGACCTGTTCGACTACAAGCCCAAGATGGGCGATTTCTACGACAAGGATTTGCCCGAAAGTATTCGCAAGGGCCAACGCCTCACGACCATGACTAGTGGCCAGGCGCGGTTCCCGGTCGCCCCGTCGATGTTCAAGTTCCAGCAACGCGGCAAGGCCGGCATGTGGATGTCGGACCTGTTGCCGTACACCGCGAAGATGGCCGACGACATGTGTTTCGTGCGCAGCATGCACACCGAGGCGATCAACCACGAACCGGCCGTGACCTTCATGCAGACCGGCAATCAGATCACCGGAAAGCCGTGTCTCGGGGCGTGGGCCTCTTACGGCCTCGGCTCACTCAACCAGAACATGCCGACGTTCGTCGTAATGGTGGCCACGCCGTCGAACACTGAGCAGATTCAGGCGATCTCGGCTCGGCTGTGGCAGTCAGGCTACCTGTCCGGCGAGCACGCCGGCTGCTCGTTC
>JANXTD010000535.1 GCA_025352585.1 Fimbriiglobus sp. | reverse complement strand
GTGGGAGGGCCGCGTCAACCGCGTCGTGAAGTTCACCGTCACCGCCAAGGGTTTCGAGGACCTGGCGGTCTACGACAACCTGCCCGCCGTCGCCGCGCTACGGCTGGACCTGGCGATGGAGCCGGTCGAGGGCTTCCGCGTGCCGCCGGCGACGATCTGGGTGGACGCCAAGAGCTTCGAGACCCTGCGCATGGACGCCGACGACCCGACGCTCGGCGGCAACATTAGCGTGATGCGCACGACCCGCGAGTTCGCGATCAAGGTGCCGGCGAAGCTGCCGGAGTTGAACGAGACGCAGTCGGTCGCGCTGCCGCAGGCCATCGCGAACGTCCACGACCTGAGCAGCGTGACGTACACGTTTACCCTGAAGGAGGGCACCGACGCCGCAAAAGCGTTCACCACCGACGCCCGGCAGTCGAGCGTGGGCCTCGCCTGGACGGTCAAGGCGGTGCGTAGCCCTGAGGCGGCGCGGCTCGCCAACGGCCCGGCGGCGGCGGCCAACCCCGGTGCCGAGTACCTCTCCGACTCGTTCTTCATCGACTGGGACAACGACGCCGTGAAGGCTCTGGCGAAGCAGGCGACGGCCAACCTTCCGGCCACCGCGACGGCCTGGGACCGAGCCAAGGCCGTCGAGCTGTGGGTGAATCGCAACATGAAGGCGTCGGAGTATTCGCAGGCGATGGCGACCTGCCAGGCGACGGCCAAAGCCCTCACCGGCGACTGCACCGAGTTCGCGATGCTCGCCGCCGGCATGTGCCGGGCGGTGGGGGTGCCGTCGCGCACGGCGTTGGGCCTCGTGTACGCCCCTGGCCGCGACGGCAAGGCGACGCTGGCGTACCACATGTGGCTGGAAGTCTTCGCCGACGGCCACTGGCTGGCCCTCGACGCGACGCTGGGGCGTGGCAGTGTCGGCCCCGGCCACCTCAAGATCACCGACGCGAGCTGGCACGAAGAGAAGTCGCTGGTGCCGCTGCTGCCGGTGCTGGGCCTACTCGGCAGCGGCCCGAAGGTGACCGCCGTGACGGCGACGAAGTGACTTCCGGGGCGATGGTCGTGAAAGGGGCGGCGGATGGCGGCGGACGAACGGGGTAACGGGAAGGGGTCGGCGCGCAAGGCGGCGCTCGCCGACTTCAAGGCGCGGTTCGGCAAGTTCCCGCCGACCGTCAAGGCGCTCGGCCGGCCGCTCTCGGTCCACACGCCGAATTGGCTGGCGGCGGTCACCGGGGCGCGGTTCAACCGCGTCCTCACGCTGACCACGACGGCTTTGATTCTGGGCGTGACCGCCGTGTGCGCCACGCTGTACTACCTCCAGGCCGACGTGCTGGGCGTCCACCCGGACGCCTGGCAACTGATCGCGGCCGGCTTCGGACTGCTCGGGGTGATCTGCCTGGCGTCGTGGGCGCGGTTGCGGAACGGCGGCGGCGGGGCGGCGGACGCCGGGGACGGGTACCTCATTTACGACGAGGCCCTCGTCCACGCGCGGCCGGGCCTCTACACCGTCCTCCGCTGGGACGAACTCAAGGCGTTGGAGCCGCGGCTTGTCCGCGCGAACGGCATGCCGCGCCTCGTGTCACGCGACGGCCGCTGGATCGACCTGTCGGCCAAGGTCAAAGGCGAGGCCAGGCTGTTCAAGGTTGCCTTCGAGCGGTCCTTGGCCAACCTGGTCCCGGAGCACCTGGAGCGGATCGCAGCGGGCGAGGCGGTCAAGTTCGGCAGCCTCACCTTGAACCGGCAGGGACTCGGCTGGAAGGGCAAGACGCTCGCCTGGTCGGAGATTACCAGTCTGGTGCTGATCCACGGCGACCGCAACGGCCTGGAGGTGAGCGCCGGCCGGTTCAGCCTACTGTCGTGGTGCTTCTTCGAGTACGGGACCGTCTCCAACGGCGACGTGGCGTTGGAGTTAGTCCGCCTGCTCGCGCCACCGAACCTGCTGCAAAAGCCGTGACGGCGAGGGGGGCTCGTCAGCCCGACGCTTCTGGCTCGCCTAGGCGTCTTGCAGCTCGGGGAACACGTCGGTCGGCAGGCCGGCGGCCTTCATCGCCGCGGCCAACTTCCGCACCGCCGCGAAGCGGTAGTTCGCCACGTCCTGCTCACTGAGCTTGAGCAGCTTGGCGACTTCCCAGTTCGGCATCCCCTTGACGAACAGCAGTTCGAGCACCAGCACGCGGGTGTACTTGCGCGACTTGCGGAAGTCGGCGATGACCTCGCGCAGCGCATCCCGGATGGCGTTCGACTCCAACTCGATCTGCTCCTGCGAGCGGGCGATGCTCGACGCGGCGCGCTGCCGGGCGTCGGCCTCGCGGTCGAGTTGCTCGTCGTCGAGGTCGCTGCCGGTGTGCGCCAGCCGGCGGCCCATGCGGCGCAGTTGGTCGGTGACCTTGTACGCGGCGATCGAGAAGAGCCAGGTTTGCAGCGACTTCGCGTCGTCGTAGTTGCGCAGGCCGCGCAAGAAGCCGATGAAGACTTCTTGCACCACGTCATCGACGGTAGCGGGGTCGTGCAGCCGGCGGCGGGCGTAGGCGCGCAGGCGGCCTTCGTAGTCGTCCACGAGTTGCTTGTAGGCGACTTCGCCGGACGGCCCGCCGGCCTTGATCGCCTGGACCAGCAGCCGCTCGACCTCGTTGACCATCGGCACGACCCCGTGAGGAACCTGTGCCGAGTAGTTTAGCCGAAAACGGTCCACCCCGCGCGGGCGAAGTACGTGGCCACCGCATAGGTGGCCACCCCAACGCCGGCCGCACCCAGCGCCACGACGCCGACGCCGAGCGCCGGCGAGACGTGGCCCTTCGTCAGCGCGTCGAGGCGGAAGAAGCCGGCCAGGCCGACCAGCACCAGCACGGTCGCGCCGACCACCTTGGCGACGGCGACGGTGCGCTCCTCGCCGCGGAGTTGCTGCACCTGCTTCGGCGTCACCTCGGCGTCGACCTCGACCCAGACGCGGCCCGGCTCGAGCTTCGCCTTGACCCACTCGGCCTTCAAGCCCTCGTCCGGCTGCACCGTGCGCGCCTCGCCCAGCTTCACGTAACTGTCGCGGACCGTCTCGACGCTCGGCACGCGGGTCACCGGCGGGTCGAGCCGGGCGAGTTGCGTGGCGATCTGGTCGCGGGCCTGCCCCACGGCGTCGGCCTTGGCGGCGTCCACGGTGAGGTGAGCGTCGCGGCTGCGCACGCCCGTCAGCCGGATCGACTGGCTCTCGACGCGCGCCGCCGGGGTGTGGCTCACCGGCACGCGGCGGCCGGCCGTCACGCCGTCGCGCGCCGCGGCGGCGCGCTCGGCCGCGAGCGCCGCCCCGACAATCGCGTTGTCGGCGACGTGCTCGGTGACGCGCTTCGGGCTGAGGCCGCCGAGGTGCTCCGGCGGCGGCGGGCGCTTCGGGCCGGTGTTGGTCGTCAGCGACACGACCAGGGCGATCGCCCCGCACGCGGCCAGCGTCCAGCCGACCCGCTTGACGGCCATCGACGTGCCGCAGCAGCCGCGGCGTTCGGCGTCACGCCGGTCGCGGTCCCGGCGGCGGTCGCGGTCCCGGTCGAGGCGGTGTTGGGTGTGGCTCATGGCGCGGTCTCCGCAAGGTTCAGTCAGAGTTTCAGGCGGAGCGGAGGCGGAACTTCTTCGCAACGGGGTTCACCGCCGGCACCCACGGGCTGACCGCCTGGACCGCCACCGACGCGACCAGCAGCGGCAGGATGGCCCCCTCGACGACATGTTCGGTCCCCGTCGGCCAGAGGAAGACCAGCAGCAGCCCCCAGAAGCCGGACGCCATCAGCGCCCCGAACGACAGGCGGTCCTTGCGGTCGCGGGCACTCAGCCGCCACCAGCGGCCCGCGCCCAGCACCCCGGCGAAGTAGAGCAGGTACTTCGCGGCGTACGGCACCGACTCGCCGTCGATCGTGCCGAGGCCGAAGAAGGTCACGCCGCGCGAGGTCACCGGGCCGCCGGCGCTGGCGGTCGGCAGCGTCCAGCCGTCGAGCCAGAAGGCGAGCAGCCCGACCGCGAGGCCCAGCCCGGCAAAGCGCAGCCGCGGCCACCAGGTGTCGGCACTGCGGAACGACCGGCCGCCGGCACCCAGGACCATCGTCCAGGCGAGCGCCGTCGTCACCAGGAAGACTTTGCCGAGTGCGAGCGGGTTCGTCACTTGCGCGATCAGGCCGTACGGCACGAGCAACAGCGCGACCAGCAGCGGGGCGGCGGCCAGCGACGTACTCAACTCCGCGAGCCGGTCGCGCCAGGCGAACGCCGGCGGGGCGGCCGGCGGCCGGGCCGTGGGGAGCGGCAGGATCGGCGGCAGCGCCGCGGCCCGCGGCGCGTCGGGCAGGATGATCGGCGTCGCGTCGAGGGTCGGCACCGCGGCCGGCGGCGGGGGCAGCGGTGGCGGCATCGTCATGCTCATGTCGCCCATCGCCATCGTCATGCCGGCCGGCAGCGTCAGGTTCACCGGCGTCGCCACGGGCAGCGCGGTCGCCTCGACGGCGCGGGCGAACTCGGCCATCGTGGCGTATCGCCGCAGCGGGTTCTTGTCGAGCGCCCGCAACACGATCGGGGCGAAGCCGCGCGGCAGCCCGGCCACGTCGGGGACGGCGGTGAGGTGCTTGACGAAGATCTCGTTGTCGGACTCGCCGTCGTAGGGCAACTTGCCGGTGAGCATCTCGTAGAGCATCACCCCGCAGGCGTACACGTCGATCGCCTTGTCGTACTTGCCGCTGCCGATCTCGGGGGCCATGTAGTGGACGGTGCCGACGCGCTGGGTCTGCTTCTGGCCGCTGGTCAGCGACTTGCAGAGGCCGTAGTCGCCGACCTTGAGGCCGCCGTTCTCGATGAAGATGTTGGCCGGCTTGAGGTCGCGGTGAACCACCCCCTGGTCGTGCAGGTACCCCACGGCGCGCGACAACGCCCCGAACCACTCGCGTACCAGGTTCTCGGGCAGGCCGTTGCGGTGCCGCTGGATGACCTGAGAGAGTGACTCGCCCAGGACGTACTCCATCACGATCCAGGTGTCGCCGTGTTCGTCTTCGCGGACGTCGTAGACGTGGACAAGGTTGGGGTGCTTCAAGTTAAGGCAGTTGAGGACGCCGCGCATCTCGACTTCGCGTTCGGCGAGCAGCTTGAGCGCGACCTCCTTGCCAGCGTCGGACAGGGCGAAGTAGACTTCGCCGAAGCCGCCCTTACCGACGCCGCGCTTGAGGGTGAAGCCGTCGAGGACTCGCTGACCGGACCGATAGGTGAACCGCATCGCCGCCCTCCGTGAGACACCGCCGACGGCATTGTATTCGCGGGTCGCGTCGGGGCATTTAGTCAATTCCGGCGGGTCAAGCCGGGGGAAAAATAAGAGTTTTGCCGCAGAGACGCCGAGACGCGGAGAAAACCAAATTCGATTTTAAAACCGCAAGTCAATGCGGGCGGGCGAGGACTCCCACCTGCGAAGCAACACTCGTGTTTTGCCTTTCTCGGCGTCTCTGCGGCCAAATTCTTCCCGACGACCGCCCCCCCTCCCGGTAAGTTTTACACCCCGTCACCCCGCGCCCCGCGCTTTGTAAGTCTTGCACTGCCTCGCCGTGGGCGTAACCCGCCGAACTGTCGCGTTTGCGGCGGTTTCGCCCGTGCCCACGCCGCAAATTTCGCCCCGGCACGCGGACTGCCTGGTAGTGTTGCGACGCCTTCACGGATGACCGCGTCGCCCCATCTGCTTTGCTTTGGAGGTCAACGGAATGACCCTGCGTCCGTCCGTCGGCTCGCTCACGACGCTCCTCGCCCTCGCCACCCTCGCCCCGACTGTCGTCGCCCAGGAGCGGTACACGACCGACAACTTCGTCGTCACGGCCCCGACCAAGGCGCTGGCCAAGACCTTCGGCGAGTCCGCGGAGAGGTACCGCAAGGAGAAGGCGATCGACTGGCTGGGGGCCGAGATGAAGCCGTGGCCCGCCCGCTGCCCGCTGTCGGTCGTCGTCGAGCCGAACCGCACCGGCGGCGAGACGACGTTTTCGTTCGTCTCGGCCAACGGCGTCTCGTCGGTCGGCAGCCAGAAGATGAAGATCTTCGGCGGCGTCGAGCAACTCCTGAACAGCGTCTTGCCGCACGAGGTGACGCACACCGTCTTCGCCCAGCACTTCGGCCAGGCGGTGCCGAGATGGGCCGACGAGGGCGGCTCGGTCTACAGCGAGAACGACGAGGAGCGCTACCAGCACGACGTGCGCTGCCGCGAACTGCTGAACTCCGGCAAGGGCTTCCGGCTCGGGGCGCTGTTCAGCATGAACAAGTACCCGCCGGACATGCACACGCTCTACGCCGAGGGCTACTCGGTCGTGAGCTTCCTGGTGGCGAAGGGCGGCCCGGCCGGGCGGCGGCGCTTCCTGGAGTTCGTGCGGGTCGGGATGCGCAACGACAACCGCAACTGGGAGCAGGCGGCCCGCCAGGTCTACGAGTACGAGACGGTGGACGACCTGCAAACCGACTGGATCGCGAGCCTGAAGTCGAGCCGCCCGGAGCGGGCCGCGAAGGTCAAGCCGGCCGCCGGCCCCGACACGGTGGCGACGGCCGCGAACCCCCGGACCCCGGCGCAGTTCGCCAGCAGTGCCCGGCCGCAGACGCGCAGTTCGCCGGCCGGCGTGCCGCTGCTCGACGAGCCGATCGTGCCCCGAGGCGTCGCCCCGGCGAACGAGCCGCAAGGTCGCCCGACGCCGCCGGCCGCCCCGCCGCTGCCCGCCCCGATCCGCCTCGGTGCCCCCGAAGCCCCGCCGAGGCGGTAACGCCGGCGACCCCGGACCCGGCCGCGCCCGCCTTCCCTAAAACGGGAGGGCGGTCCGCACCGCGGCAACCCGTCTTCCCCCTCGCCGGACACCGTATGGCCCACCCGTACCGACTCAGCGACGAAGCCGACATCGCCTCGCCGGCGCTGGTGTTCTACCCGGAGTTTATCCGCCGCAACGTCGCCCGCGTCGTCGCGATGGCCGGCGACCCCGCCCGCCTGCGGCCGCACGTCAAGACGCACAAGACCCGCGAACTCGTGCGGATGCAAGTCGCCGCCGGGGTGACGAAGCACAAGTGCGCCACGATCGCCGAGGCCGAGGTGTTGGCGTCGGCCGGGGCGACCGACGTGCTACTCGCCTACCCCGTGGTCGGCCCGACCGCGGCGCGCCTGGCCAAGCTGGCGGCGCTGTTCCCCGGCACGCAGTTCTCCGCACTCGTCGATAGCGCTGAAAGCCTCGCCGGGCTGGCCGACGCGGCCCAGTCGACGGCGCTCGGCGCGTTCCTCGACCTGAACGTCGGCATGGACCGCACCGGCGTCGTGATCGGAGACGTGGCGGCGGCGCTCTACGCCCGGATCGCCGCGACGCCGAACCTGACGCCGCGCGGCCTGCACGCCTACGACGGCCACAACCACCAGGGGCCGGCGGACGAGCGTACCGCCGCGGCCGAGGCGACGCTACGCCCCGTCCTGGCCTTCCGCGACCGCCTGAACCGCGACGTGGCGGCCTGCGCGGCGGTCGTCGCCGGCGGCACGCCGACCTTCCCGATGTACGCCGCGATGACCGACGTGCCTGGCCTGGAGTGCTCGCCCGGAACGTACGTGCTGCACGACCACGGCTACGGAAGCCGCCACCCGGACTTCACCGGCATCACGCCGGCCGCCGTGCTGCTGACGCGCGTGGTCGGCAAGCCGACGCCGACCCGCGTGACGCTCGACCTGGGCAACAAGGCCGTCGCCGCCGACCCGCTGTTGGTCAACCGCGTGCGCCTGCTGGGCGTGCCGGAGTACACGATTGCCGGGCAGAGCGAGGAGCACCTGATGATCGAGACTGCCCACGCGGTGGAGTTCCACGTCGGCCAGGTGGTCTACGCGCTGCCGGGGCACGTTTGCCCGACGTGCGCGCTGCACCGCGAGGCGCTCGTGGCCGAGGGCGGCCGCGTCGTCGGGGCGTGGGCGATCGCCGCGCGGGACCGGTTTTTGAGCGTGTAGTCGCAACTCCGCTCCGCAAAGGTGGGGGGCATGGTAGGGGTACCCACGAGGGGTACCCCTACCATGCCGGTCCAATGTAGGGGTACCCCTCGTGGGTACCCGGCCTGCGCCCCCGCCGAGCGCGGCGGCTATTTCTTGATCTCGAACGTGTCGAACAATCGGCCTTCGTGGTCGAAGGCTTTGCCCTCCAACACGTTGTCGAAAATGGTAAAGTAGCAGTAGTGGTAATCGACGCGGTTCTGGTTCTTAAAGAAGGTCGGCGTCGGGCCGAAGTCCTCGAGCTTGCCGCCGCCGCCGCCGGAGGTCAGGTAGACGACGCCGGCGCGATCGACCTTGCCGGCCTTAATGGGGTGGGTGCGCTCGTAGAAGTGGACGTGGCCGTTCATGGCGATGTCGACCTTGTGCTTCTCGTAGAGCGGGACGAGGAACTTGACCTTCAACTCGCCGAGCGTCGAGCCGCCCTTGTAGGTGTCGCCGTAGTCGTCCGCGTCGGAGGTGTAACAGGGGTGGTGGTGGTAGCAAATCTTCCACTTGGCCGTCGAGGCGCTTAACGCCTTGTCGAGCCACTCGTATTGCTTGGTGCCGGGCGTGAGGAACTGATTGCTGTCCATCGAGAAGAACTCGGCGTTGCCGTAGGTGAAGTGGTAGTAGTTCTCCGGGGCCGGCAAACTGAAGTATTGGTAGTAGTGCGGGTGGTTCTTCTCGTGGTTGCCGATACAGGGGTAGATCGGCACGCGGCTCAGGAGTTCGGCGCACGGCTTGAAGAACTCGTTGGTCCACTCGCGTTTGTCGGGGCCGTTATCGACTACGTCGCCCATGTGCAGGACGAAGTGCGGCCGGCGCTCCCACATCAACTTGGCGATCTTGCCGGTGACGACGGGGTTCTTCTGCGTGTCGCCGACGACGGTGAAGCTGAACGCTTCGGAGCTGTCGCAGGCCGTCGTGAAGGTCAGCAGCGGGCTGGCAACGGTCGTCGCGCCGTCGCCCCGGCAGGTGACCTGGTAGAAGTATTTCGCGCTCGGCTGCAAGCCTTCGAGCCGCAGTTCGTGCATGGTGCCGGGCTGGCCGGTCGCCGTGCCCTTGAGGTCGGCGCTGAGGCCGTAGCGCACCGTGGCCGTCAGCGGCACGGCCGTCTCGGCCATGACGGTGATGGCGGTCTTGGTGGCGTATTGCAAGTAAGGAGCGACGGCGAAGTTGGCGACCGGCGCGGCGGCGGGCGGCGGCGGCTTGTCGCCGGTGCCGCGGGCCAGGGCGACGAGCAAGAGCAGGCCCAGCCACGCGGCGGTGCCGACGACGCGAGACTTCGAGGGGGTTGGCATGGCTCACCGCGCGGCGTGGGACGGCCCGACGCCGCTGAGAATAAGCGGCGCGGTAGTCGGCGTCAATCACTCGCGCCGATTCTGCATCGGAAAGTCTTGTTAGCCCGACGTGAGAGCGATGGTCGAGGCGGGCCACGACAATGTTCGCAGTCAACAGCCGTACCGTCATCGACCCCACACGTCATCTTTGCCCGCTTCGACCCTCGCTCGCGCGTCGGGCTAACAAGACGCGCCGGCGGCGGGGCGAAATCCGCGTGCGAACGATTGACGGCGGCTGCCCCGCCGCTTACCCTCAGCGGCGTCGGGCCGTCCCACGCC
>JANXTD010000519.1 GCA_025352585.1 Fimbriiglobus sp. | reverse complement strand
CGCCTCGGTCACCTGGTCGGCCGCGTCCCCCGAGCGCGCCAGCCCCATGTCGAGGATCTTGACCGTGCCGTCCTTCGACAGGATCAGGTTGGCCGGCTTGATGTCCCGGTGGACGAAGCCCTTCTGGTAGGCGTGCTCCAGGCCCGCCGCGGCTTGCAGCATGTACTCGACGGCGCGGCCGCAGGCCACCGGCCCGCCGGTGGTCACGAGCTGCTCCAGGGTCTGACCCTCGACGTACTCGAGCACGAGGTAGTGCATCTCGCCGAGTTGGGCCACGTCGAAGATGCGGACGATGTTGGGGTGGTCGAGCGCCGCCGCCGACCGGGCCTCGCGCAGGAAGCGGCCGACGTTGACCTTGCTGGTCGGCCCCGACTCGCCGGGGGTGAGCACTTTGATGGCGACCGGCCGGCGGAGGGTCTCGTGGTGGGCGAGGTAGACCGCGCCCATGCCGCCCTGGCCGACCTGATCGCGGATGACGTAAGCCCCCAGCCGGAAGCCGCGGTACTTGCCGCCCATGAGGATGCGGGCCTGGAACGGCGTGAGCAGGCCGTGCTTGACGAGGTGGGCGGCGGCCTTGAGCGCGTCGCCGGGCGGGGCCGGGATCGCGGCGAGCCGCGCAGTCAAGTCCGCCTCGGGCCAGATGCGACTCTTGTGGACGAGGTCGAGCAGTTCGGGCGCGGAGGTCGGGGTCGCGGCAGCCATGATTGGCCCAGGGGGAACCGTGTTCGGGAGATTTGGGGCACGCAGGCTATCGTAACCCGAGTCGCCGCGCTCCGCCCGTAGAGAATGCGAAGAATCGGCACAGATTACCGCCCCGCCCTTCCCCCAAGTTGACCCGACGCCGCCGACCGGCCGCGCCGCTACTCGGGCGGCGGGGTGGGGGCGGGGCCGCCGGTCACGGCGTACGACTTGATCCAGAGCGTCTTGCCCAGGGCGAGGCTGCCGGTGTGGAACTCCAGGCAGCACAGCGTCGAGGTCTTGGCGTCCAGGGGGAACTCGCGGGTGACCCACCGGCCGTCGGTCGCGGGCAGGTCGGCGAGGTTCGAGACGGCGAGGCCCTCCCGCGGCTCGCAGGGCACGAAGCGGATGAGCGCCTGGCCCTCGGAACCCTCGGCCAGGTACTCGATTCTCAGCGTGAGGTTCGGGGCGACCGTCTCGATGAGCGGCGTGAGCATCATCGTCGATCGGAACCCCTCCAGCGTTGTGACCCCGAGGGCCTTCGCGCCGCCGACCGCGTCCACGGCGACCTCGGACACGGTGTCGTTTTTGTAGTTCTCGAGCCTCCACCCGGCCGGGAGCACGCCCTCGCCGGAGCGGCCGAGCGGGACGAATTCCCGCGCCTGGGCCGCGTTGGTGCCGGTGCGGAACTGCTGGCGAAACTCGGTGAGTCTGGTCGCCTCGAAGGAGTAGACGGCCTTACGCAGTCCGGGGGCCGAGGCGACGGGCTTCGCGGCAGCCCCTTCGGCGATCGCGAGCGACCGGACCCAGAGCATGGTGCCCGTCGGGAGCGCGTAGGTGTGGAACTCCAGCCGCGCCTCGGTCGCCCCCTTCACTTCAAAGTCGAACTCGCGGGTGGCCCACTGGCCGTCCGTCGCGGGCAAGTCGCCGAGCGTGCGGCCGTCCTCCCGCGGGGCCGGGGCGAGCTTGGCCGCCAGGACGCGGCCCGAGCCTACCGTCCCCTCCAGCCGGTACTCGATCTTGAGCCGCAGTGGCGAGCGGGGCACCGCGAACCGCGGGGTGAAGACCATCGTCGTGTGGTCGCCGTCGGCGGTCGTCAGGCCCAGCGCCCTCGACCCGCCCACGCGCTCCACGGCCACCTCGGAGGTGGTGCCGGGCTTGTAATTCATCCGCGCCCAGCCCTCCGGCAACTTCCCGTCGCCGCTGGTGGCCGTCACGACCTGCTCGGCGTAGGCCAAGCCGTCCTTCCCCGGTTGGCTGCGCCAGGTCTCGCGGAAGTCGGTGAGGCCGGCCGCGTCGAAGGAGTAGACGGCCGCCTTCTTCGCGACGACCGGGGCCGTCGGCGTCGGCGTCGGTGGCGTCGGCGGCCGTCGGCTCACCGAAGGCGCGGGGGCCGGGGGCGTCGGGGCTTGCTGCGGCTGTTGCGCGACGGCGGCCGCCGGCTTGTCCGCCGACCCGCTCAGGGCGTAGGCCGCCAGCCCGCCGAGCGTAACCAGGGCCATCGCCGCCGCGACCCCGCCGGCGACGGCGTAGGGCATCCGCGACGGCCGGGGCTTCCCGGCCGCCTTGGCGACCACCGGGTTGAGCCGCTTGGTGCTGCCGGTGACGACCTCGTTGAGCGTCTGCTGCAAGTCGATCGAGCTGCGCGACTCCGCCCGCGACAGCGCCGCGACCACCTGCGACGTGTTCGACAGCCACGGCCCGAGTGCCGCCATCACCTCCCCGGGCGTCTGGTAGCGCTCCGCCGGACGCTTCATCATCATCTTGGCGACCACGCGGGCCAGGTCGGGCGGGAAGGTCTTGTCCAGCGCGTCGAGCGGCGGGGCCTCCTTGATCTGGTGCTGCATCAGCTTCTGTGTGGTGTTGCCGCTGAACGGCGGCCGGCCCGTCAGGAGGGTGTAGAAGGTCGCGCCCAGGCTGTAGATGTCGGCGCGGATGTCCAGGTCTGGGGCGTTCATCGCCTGCTCCGGCGAGATGTAGTCCGCCGTGCCGACCACCGCCCCCCTGTCGAACGCCTCGGTCACCTGGTCGGCCGCGTCCCCCGAGCGCGCCAGCCCCATGTCGAGGATCTTGACCGTGCCGTCCTTC
>JANXTD010000517.1 GCA_025352585.1 Fimbriiglobus sp. | reverse complement strand
CGGCGAGTTACGCCTCGGCCGTCGTCGCGACCGTGGGCGGCGTGCGGCAGTACGTGCAACTCACCGGCGGCCTCGAACACCGCGTCGGCGTGGTGATGACGGCCCCGCCGCGGGCCGTCGGCCTCGACCCGGCGACCGGGGCGCTGCTGTGGGGCCACCCGATCCGCTACACGACCGCCGGCGTGATCAACACCCCGGTGGTCCTCGGCGACCGTGTCCACACGTCGTGCGGCTACGGGGCCGGCTGCACGATCCTGCGCGTCGCCCGGTGGGGCACGCGCCTCCTGGCGATCGACGAAACCAGCGGCGACGCGCGGCGGGCGATGAAGACGTATCACGGCGGCGTCGTCCCCGCCGGCGACCGCGTTTACGGCTACTCCGAGACGGGCGGCTGGGTCTGCCAGTCGTTCCCCAAGGGCGACGAGATTTGGGCCGACCAGAAGACCATCCCCGGCGGCGCGCACGTCCGCGTCGGCTCCGGATTCTACTTCGTCACGACCAACGGCCGGGTGGCCGCGGCCGACCCCGGCAACGCCGGCTGGCTGCCGCGCGGCGACTTCGCGCTGCCGGGCGTGTCGCCGCTGCGCAAGGCGAACTCGAAGGTCCAGGTCTGCACGCACCCCGTCGTCGCCAACGGCCGGCTCCACGTCCGCGACATGGACACGCTGTACTGCTACGACCTGCGGCCGGCCAAGTGACGCGACACGCATTTCCAACACGGAGACGACGATGGACCAGACTTCCCGGCGGCGCGGCTGTTTGCTCGGGCTGGCGTGCGGCGACGCCGTCGGCACGACTGTTGAGTTCCTGCCGCGCGGCGGCTTCCCGCCACTCACGGACATGGTCGGCGGCGGGCCGTTCTCGCTGCCGGTCGGGGCGTGGACCGACGACACGTCGATGGCGCTCTGCCTGGCGTCGAGCCTCGCCGAACTCGGCCGCTTCGACGCCGCCGACCAGATGCGCCGCTACTGCCGCTGGCAGGACGACGGCTACCTGAGCAGCACCGGCCGCTGCTTCGACATCGGCACCACGACCAACGTCGCGATGCGCCACTTCCGCAAGTCCGGCGACCCGTTCAGCGGCTCGACCGACCGGTGGTCGGCCGGCAACGGCTGCCTGATGCGGCTGGCCCCGGTGCCGATCTTCGCGCACCCCGACGAGGCCGAAGTCGCCCGGCTGTTGGCCGACAGCGCCCGCACCACTCACGCCGCGCCGGAGTGCGTCGAGGCGACGGTGCTCCTCGGGTCGATGCTGTGCCGCGCGCTGTCCGGGGCGACCAAGGACGACATCCTGTTCGGCACGCCCCCGGAACGCTTCACGATGCCGAGCGTGCAGGCGCTCGCCGCCGGGAGTTACCGCGACACCCCCGAGTCGGCGATCCGCGGCACCGGCCACGTCATCGCCTGCCTGGAGGCGTCGGCGTGGTGCTTCTACCGCGCGACCTCGTACCGCGAGGCGGTGCTGATGGCCGCGAACCTGGGCGACGACGCCGACACGACCGCGGCCGTCTGCGGCCAGCTCGCCGGCGCGTTTTACGGCGAGGAGGGCATCCCGGCGGAGTGGCTGGCGAAGCTGGTGATGGCCGGCGAAATCCGCGCGCTCGCCGACGCCCTGGTGCCGCGCTAGCGGGTGCCGCGAAACCCTCCTCGGGCGGCCGGTCACTTCTTGGCGTCGGGCGGCGCGGCGAAGGGCGTAGGCGGTGCCGTCCGTGCAAGACGCCGCCACTTCGACCGCTTCGAGGAGCGTGCCGACTTCGCCGAGTGCTTCCGGGCGTGGTGGCCGTTATAATCTCGCGACACGCCCACCCCCTACCCCCGGAGGCCCGCCATGCCGCCCCCCACACGCCGCCCCACGGACGAAGTCGCCCGCCTGGGTAAGGAGACTTACGCCAAGTTGGTCCGGCCGAAGTTGCTCGCCGCCGACGACGGCAAGTTCGTCGCGCTGGACATCCTGACGGGCGACTACGAAATTGACGAGGACGATTACACCGCGATCATGCGGCTCCGTACTCGTAGCCCGGCGTCCGAAATCTGGCTCGAAATGGCCGGCGAGTTGACGGCCTACAAGATGCGGCGGAGCCTGTGATCCGCGGCGTCCTCACGGCCGGCCGCGTGGCGTTGATCACGCTCCGAGTGCGGGGGCCGGACGGCTTCGAGATCTGTGGGAATGCCGCGATTGATACGGGGTTCAATGCGTCGCTGACGCTATCCCTCGAAGATGTCGCGGCGCTCGGTTTGCCGTATGAGTCGAGTACCGAAGCGATTCTCGCCGACGGGTCCGCCGCCCGATTCGATGTGTACACTGCGGAAGTCTATTGGGGTTCCGCCTGGCGAAACGTTTCGGTCTCCGCCGTCGGCGACGAGGTGTTGTTGGGGATGCGACTCTTGGCGGGGCACCAGTTGACGATCGACGTGGTGCCGGGTGGCCGCGTCGAGATCACGCCGTTGCCGTGAGCCTGACGCCCCCGCCGGCCGGTCACTTCTTGGCGTCGGGTGGCGGGGCGAGGCGGAGGACGTAGGCGGTGCCGTGGATGGCACATTCGCCGAGCGCTTCCGGTCGTGGTGGCCGTTATAATCTCGAGACACGCCCACCCTGACCCCCGGAGACCCGCCATGCCTCCCCTCGACCTTCTCCCCTCCGACGAAGTCGCCCGCCTCGGTTCGGAGACTTACGACCGGCTGGTGCGGCCGAAGTTGGACCCCGCCGACGACGGCAAGTTCGTCGCGCTGGACATTTTCACAGGCGACTACGAAATCGACGCCGACGACTACACCGCGATCGAGCGGTTGCACGCCCGCAAACCCGGTGCGGAGGTTTGGCTCGAAAGGGCCGGCCAGCCGACGGCTTACAAGATTCGGCGGACGCTGTGATCCGCGGAACCTTTACCGGCCAACTGGAGGCCGTCGTCGGGTTGCGGGTGCATGGGCCTACCGGGACCGAACTCGACTTGGACGCGGTCATCGACACGGGTTTTAACGCGTCGCTAACCCTTCCCGACTCCGCGGCCAGAGCGCTAGGTTTGGTCCGGCGCTCGCGAGGCAAAGCGGCGTTGGCTGACGGGACAGTCCGGTACTACAGCCTCTACGCGGCGGAAGTCGAGTGGGACGGTCGTTGGCTGCCGATTACGGTTTCGGCCGTCGGCGACGAGGTGTTGTTGGGGATGGGGCTTCTGGCGGGCCACCGGTTGACGATTGACGCGGTGCCGGGCGGCCTCGTCGAGATCACGCCGTTGCCGTGAGCCGGCCGGTCACTTCTTGGCGTCGGGCGGCGGGGCGAGGCGGAGGACGTAGGCGGTGCCGTTGGCGTT
>JANXTD010000504.1 GCA_025352585.1 Fimbriiglobus sp. | reverse complement strand
CGCCGCCGTGACGCAGTGCGCGAGCCAGTCCTTCGGCCGGTGCCGCAGGAGTTGCCCCGCCGAGTGCCCCGCCGTGGGGAGGTCGCCGGCGCGAAACTGCTGGCGCAGCAGGAAGCGGATGATCGCGGCGTCGCCGTCGGGGGCGACGCCGGTGGCCAGCGCGAGTCGGCGGGCCAGCGCCGTCGGCTCCGCGGGGTCGGCGGCCAGCACGTCATCGAGCGCGGCGACCATCGCGCCGGCGTCGGCGGTGCGGGCCGCCTCGTCGAACTTGCGCCACCCCGCCAGCGTCGCCCGCTGCGTGCGGCCGGCGAACCAGTGCCGCGCGGCGACGGCCAGGACGACGCCGACGGCAAGGAGGCTCAGCGCGAGGGCGAGCTTCCGGAGTCGCGGGGGTGTGGCGGACGCCGGCGGCATGGCGGGCCTCGGGGCGGGGTGGGCATTGTAAGCGGCCGGTGGACAACTCGGCGCGGCCCGCCGACAATGCCCCGTCTTCGCCGCCAAAGTCGCCCCGTCTGCCCGGAGCCTGCCGCATGTCGCCCCGCCTACTCCTCGTCGCCGCGTTATCTGGCGCGCTCGTGTCGGTCGCCGCCGCGCAGGAGGCCCCCGCCCCGCGCCCCGCCGGCACGCCCGACGCCAAGGCCGCGCCGTCGGCCGCCGCACTGCTCGACCGCCAGGTTCTCGACGAGGTCAAGGCCCGCAGCGAGGTCATGGCCAACCTGCGCCACCTTTCGGACGTGATCGGCCCGCGCCTGACTGGCTCGAAGAACCTCGAAGTCGCCAACAAGTGGGCGGCCGAGCGCATGAAGTCCTACGGCCTCGAAAACGTCCGGCTGGAGCCGTGGGAGATCCCCGTCGGCTGGGAGCGCGGCACCGCGACGATGACGCTCGTCGAGCCGAACCAGGGCCGCCAACTCCTCGTCGCCGCCCGCGGCTGGACCCCCGGCACCCGCGGCAAGATCACCGGCGAAGTCGTCATTCTGGACGCCAAAACGAAGGCCGACTTGCTGAAGTACAAGGGCAAGCTCAAGAACGCGGTCGTGCTGCGCAGCCCGCCCGCGACCGTCGCCCCGGTGACCGACCTGGCGTATGGCCCCGGCGGCGTCGGCCCGAAGAAAGACGCCCCCAAGAAAGACGACGTGAAGAAGGACGAGCCGAAGAAGGAGGAGGTCAAGAAGGACGAGCCGCCGCGGCCGTCGTTCGCCGAGGCGCAGGCGCTGCGCCGCGAGACGGACGAGTTCCTCAAGGGTGAGGGGGTCGCGGTCGTCGTGGCCGACGCCGGCAAGCCGCACGGCCTGCTCGTGACCACCGGCGGCTGGCGCGAGGGCGACCGCGGCACCGCCCAAGACCCTCTGCCGTCGCTGTTCATGGCCCACGAGCCCTACGCGCTGCTGTACCGGCTCGCCGGCCGCGCCGGGGTCGCCGCCCCACGGGTCGAGGTCGAAGTCTCGAACAGCTTCGTGCCCGGCCCGGTCGAGGTCTACAACACCGTCGGCGAGGTCCGCGGCTCTGACAAGCCCGACGAAGTCGTGGTCGTCGGAGCGCACCTCGACTCGTGGGACCTGGGCACCGGCACCACCGACAACGGCACCGGCAGCACGGTCGTGCTCGAAGTCGCCCGCGCCGTGGCGAAGCTGGCGAAGGAGGGCCAGCGGCCGCGGCGGACGGTTCGCTTCGTGCTCTTCGCCGGCGAGGAGCAGGGGCTGTACGGCTCGAAGCGTTACTGCGAGCGGCACAAGGACGAGTTAACGAAGCACTCCGCGGCGCTGGTCCACGACACCGGCACCGGCCCGGTCCTCGGCTTCGGGTTGCAGGGCCGCGAGGCGGTGCGCAAGGTGCTCGAACCCGAACTCGACGGCTTGAAGTCGCAGCCGGGCTGGAAGGGCCTCGACCTGGGCAGCCTCAACGGCACCGACCACCAGTCGTTCGAGGCCGCTGGCGTCCCCGGCTTCGCCTGCCGCCAGGACATGGGCGAATACAGGCTCACGCACCACACCCAGAGCGACACGTTCGACAAGGCGAGCGAGCCGAACCTGGTCCAGGGCGCGGGCGTGACCGCCGTGACCGCCCTGCGCGTGGCGAACCTGCCCGACCTGCTGCCGCGCGACAAGCCGGCACCGGCGAAGAAGTGACGGCGGTGAGCGGCGGCTCCGCGAAGCGCGAGGCCCGCGAGTCGGCTACGGCTTCGCCAGCGTCGTCGGCAGGGCGTAGCGGTTGTTGCGCGGCGGGTTCACGCCCAGGAAGTCGGCAGTAATCGCGGCGGCGTGCAGCGGCGTCACCTTCTCGTCGCGCCGGCCGCCCGCCACGCCGGGGCCGTAGACCAGGAACACCGCGTGCGTGTCGTACGGGTGCGGCGAGCCGTGCGACGTGCCGGTCGCGTAGGTGTCGAACAGCGTGAGCGGCTTCGGCACCACGACCACGTCGCCGCTGCGCTCCGGGTGGAACGAGCGGCGCATGAGGGGGAACAGCGCGTCGCCCTCGGGGCCGTCCTTCGCACTGAGTTGGGCGTGCGTGTAGGCGCGGTCGATGCCGGGCTGCGTGCGCAGCCAGGCGGCCAGCGTCTCGGCCACGTCGGCGGGCGCGAGGTTCTGCGCCTTGATCAGCCGCTGGTTCAGGTAAAAACTCGGCGCGGCGACCTTCTCGATCCAGACGAGTGGGGCCGGCTTCGGGTCGCCCGGCTTGGCGGCGGGCACCGACTCGCCCTTGGCCGCGCCGCCGGTGCCGACGGCCGGCGTCCCGTAGGCGACTTGCAGTTGCGCGTCGGCCCCCGCGAGAATCTTCGTCGGCGACAGGCGCTCCGCGGCCTGGCCTTTGGCCTTCGACCCTTGCGGGATCGGGCAGATGCCGTGGTCGGCCGTCACGACCAGCGAGTAGTTGCCGGGGCCGACTTTGGCGTCGAGGAACTTCAACAAGTCGGCCACGATGAGGTCCGAGCGCAGGGTGATGTCGAGGACTTCGTGCGAGTCCGGCCCCCAGGCGTGCCCGACGAGGTCGTTCGACGAGAAGCTGATCGACAGCAGGTCCGGGGCGTCGCGCTGGCCGAGCTTCTCGGCGACGACGCACTCCTTGGCGAACGCCAGCAGCAGGTCGTTGCCGAAGGGCGACGTGACCATGTCCTGGTAGTACGCGGCGCTCACGGCCGGCTTGCCGCCGGTCACGGGGTGCGGGAAGGTCGTGCCCAGGCGGCCGGGCGCGCCGGGCTTGGGGCTGGGGCCGGTGCCCTCGCCGGGGCCGTCGTCGGGGCCGGCGAGCGCATCGTAGTCGAGGTCGGGCCGCAGCCGCTCCCAGGCCTTGCCGTGGAAGCTCTGGGCCAGCCCGGCGTCGTTGAACTTCGACACCCAACTCGGCAGGCCGTCGCGGTAGTAGGTCGAGGTGACGAAGCGGCCGTTGAACCAGTACGCGCCGTCGGGCTTTCGGCCGGCCGGGAAGATCGCCGAGCGGTCCTTGAGCGACAGCCCGAAGACCTTGCCCTTGCCGCCGGTCGATTCCTTGAGCACGTCGGCGAGCGTCGGCCCCAGGAAGCGGTCGGGGTTGCCGACGGCGGCCGGCGGCCGCGGCTTGGTGTCGGGCGTCTTGGGCAGCGCCGGCTCCTCGTCGAGCGGCTTGGGCGGCACCAACTCGTAGCGCGGCGAGGCGGCGCAGTAAACCAGCGCCGCGGTCGCCCGGTCGTACCAGTCGTTGTTGACGACGCCGTGCGTCTCGGGCGAGCAGCCGGCGAGGATCGACGCGTGGCCGGGGCCGGTGGACGTGCCGCCGTAGGGGTAGTGGCAGTCGGCGAACCACGCGCCGTCGGCCTGGAGCCGCTGGAAGCCGTCCGGCCCGAACTGCGGCCGCCACTTCTCGACGTAGTCGCCGCGCATCTGGTCGAAGACCACCAGCACCGCGAGCTTGACCTTGGGCTTGGCCGGCGGGTCGCCGTCGGCGGCGGACGGCCCCGGCCGGTTGAGCAGCAGGGCGACCGCGACGGCGGCGGGGACAACGAGCAGGGCGACGGCCCCGAGCAACAGCAAACGGCGCATCGGGGCGGCTCCGGGGGCGGGGAAGGTCAAAGTAGTGCGCGGCGAACCCCGCGGCTCTGCCGCCTGCCCGCCGGGGTTACTTCCGCGGCATCAGCGACCCGGTGCCGTCCGCGCCGAGTTGCAGCACCCCGCCGGCCGCCGTCGGGGCCGACGCCGACGCCGCGAGGCTCTGGCCGGGGGCCGGCGTCAACTCCGCCACGCGCGCCCCGGTCGCCGCGTTCAGCACGATGACGCGGCCGGTCGGGTCGGTGGCGAAGAGTTCCCCCCCGGCGACCGCCACGCCCAGCAGGTCGCCGGCCGCCTCGTCGATCAGCTTGGGCGCGACCCAGGCCGGCGCGGCGCGGTCGGGGTCGATCCCCACCAGCGAGCGCTCGGCAACGCCGTAGACCAGCCGCACGCCGGCGGGCGTCGTCACGGCGGTCAGCCGGAGCGACGGCCGGCCCAGCGGGATTGGGCCGTCGGCCGTGCCGCGCCAGCGCCGCAGGGGCTGTTCGGCGACCTTGTTGGCGTCGAAGGTGGACAGCGTGCCGGCGGCGTCGGCCACGGCCACCATCAGCCCGGAGCCGGTGTCGAAGGCGACCGGCGGCAGGGCGATCTTCACCGGCAAGTCCCACGCGCCGACCAGCTTCGTCGGCTTCGCGCCCGGCTCGGCCGGCCACTGCCAGCGAAGGAACTTGCGGCCGCCGTCGGTGGCGAAGAACTCGTCGGGGCCGTGCGCACTGAGCAGGCACTGCAACTCGCCGGCCGCGCCGTCGCCGCGCCACAGCGGGCCGACCACCAGTTGCGTTTCGGCGGGGCCGAAGCGGTAGAGGTAGCCGTTGACCAGCGGCAGCAGCACCGCCGGCCCCAGCGCGACCGGTGCCCCCGCGAGCTGGTCCGGCAGCGGCACGACGACGTCCGCGCCGAGCTTGCCATCGACGAGGTGGCGCAGCCGGACGCGCCGGCCGGCCGGATCGACCTCCGGCGTGACGACCCAGACGCTCTGGCCGTCGGGGGTCGCGGCGTAACTCGACTTGCCGGTGGACCCCGCGTAGGGCGACGCCACCGGCGCGGCGACGACCGACGGCCCGCCGGGGGCCGGTGCCGTGGCGACCGCGTAGACCCCGCCGTCCTCGTCGATCACGAGCGCCCGGTCGCCGGCGAGTGCCACCGGCGGGCCGGCCGGGGCGACGCCGAGGCGGCGCGTCCAGCGCACGCCGCCGGTGCCGAGGTCGAATGCGACTGCCTGGATGCTCGCCGCGCCCGGACTGCGGCAGACGACGACGCCGAGGTTCGCGGCCGGCCGCAACTCGGCGCGGTGCAGCGGCTCGCCGACGAGTTGCCCCACGCCTTGCGCCACGATCCGCAAGCCGTGGACCGGGTCCACCGCGGTACGCAGTCGGGTCAGCCGGCCGGCCAACACGACCCAGTAGGCGTCCTCCTCGACCTGCACGACGACCGACCGCGCGACCCCGTCTTGCTCCGGCGGGGCCTTGGGCGCGGGCAGCGCGAACAGCGGCGCGTCGGCGTTGCCCAACTGGTTGACGCCCAGCGCGAAGAAGGCCCCGGCGTCGGACGCCAGCACGAGCCGCTCGCCGTCGGACACCGCCGGGAACCACGACCAGCCGGCGACCGAAACTTCGCTCGGCTTGTCGGCGCTGCTGAACGGCTCTTTGGCCCCCGCGGCGACGACCTCCTCGGGCCGCGGCACGGCGAAGGCCCGCAGCTTCATCGCCGTCGTCCCGTCGGTCTGCGTCAGCACGAGGTAGCGCGGCCCGGCGTCGTCGCTGGGCGTCACGACCGCCACCTCGCCGCGCAGCGAGTCGCGCGGGTGGTCGGTCAGCAGCACGCGGACGCAGCGCGGCGGCAACCGCTGGCCGTCGCCGTCTTCGCGGCCCAGCTCGAAGAGGAAGACGCGCTTCATGTCGCCCGGCACGACGAGCAGGTTCGACCCCGTGCGTCCCGTCGGCAGCAGCGACAGCCCCGCCCCCACGGGCTGGCGTAAGGTCAACTCGCCGGTGCGGACGCCGCTCGCCGTCTCGAACTCGGCGACGGTCCCGGTCGCGTCGCGCAGGGGGACGTACAGGCGTCCGCCACTCACGACCGGCCGGCCGGCCGGCGGGGCTTCGAGCGGCTGGTACCAGACCGGCTCGCCGGTGCGGGCGACCCGCGCCGTCAGCCCCGGCTTGCCGCCGATGTCGCCGGCGACGAGCACCCAGTCGAGGTCGCCCATCGTCACGCGCACCGGCAAATCGACGGCGCGCAGGTCGGCCGTCGGCGAGGCGATGCGCGTTCCCCAGAGCTGCGCCCCGGTCCCGGCGTCGAGGGCGTAGACGACTCCGCGGGCCACGGCGAACACCACGTCGCCGACCGCCCCGGCGGGCACGGCGTCGGTCGGCTTCGCCGGCGCGCCGAGGCGAGTCGAGAAGAGCACCGGCGGGGCCAGGTCCGACGGCGGCAACCCGGCTTGGAGGCGCTTGGGGATGTAGCCGAAGAGCTTCCGCAAGCTCGCCTCCGCGGCCGCCAGCATCGCCACCGCCTCGGCGTCGGCCGTCAACGTGTTGGCCTTCAACGCCGCCTCGAACTCCTCAATGCGTAACGCCGTGGGGTCTTCAGACAGCGTGCGGAACGGGGCCAGCACGCCCAGCCGGTGCCGCTCGACGCCGACGGCCGCGGTCAGGTCGGTCAGCCGCTTGCGTTGCGTGTCGAGCGTCACGGCGTTCTTGTCGCGGAACTTATCGACGGTCGGAATCAGCCCCTCGGCGACGGTGATTCCCTCGGCCGTCGCCTCGAGTTCGCCGAGCTTGGCGCGGTCGGTTTTGAACGCGGTCAGGCGGTCGCCGGCGTGGTCGGCCAGCACGTCGAGCAGCTTGCGGCCGAGCTGCACGATGTCGGCCCCGTAGCCGCTCTCGGGCATGGCCAGCGGCGACTGCGCGAACTCGGCGGTGAAGCGGCCGAACGCCTCGCGCGCCGGCGTCGGGTTGTCGCGCACCATCACCCCGCCCAGGGCGTTGTGCGTCGCGCTGAGGGCGGCGAAGAAGCGGTAGCGGTCGGCGTCGTTACTGCCGGGGTACTCCGAGAGCAGCCCCTCGAAGCCCTGCTGGGCGACGGGGAAGTTCGCCTCCTCGAAGGCGAGCTTGGCCGCGTCGTGGGCACGCGTCTCGGCCACGGCGTAGTAGCGCCACAGACCGAAGCCGCCGGCCAGACTCGTGGTCAGCACCGCGGCGACCACGCCCAGGAAGATCGTCTTGCCCCAATTCCGGCGGCGACGCTTACGCCGCACGAACAACTCGCCGTCGTCGTCGTCCGGGGCGTCACCCGCCGGGACGGGGCGCGGCCGCGGCGCGACCACGGGCCGCGCGGCCGGCGCGCCCAGGCTGGCGTACGGCACCGACTGCGCCGACGGCGGCTCGTCGCCGGACCAGGCGACTTCTTTCGGCCCGCTGGGCGCGAGCTTGACCGACTTCGGCGTGCGCGGCGCGAGCGTCGGGATGTCGTCGGTGATCGGCCGCGGCACCGGCCGGGCGCGCGGCACCGAGGCCCGCCGCGGGGCCTGCTCCTCCGGCATCGGCAGCACCAACTCCGACTCGACGCGCTCGTAGGGCCGCGCCGTACTCAGGTCAAACACACTCACCGCCTCGACGGCGTGGGCCGTCGGCGTCGTCGGCGTGCTCAGGTCGAACACACTCACCGACTCGACGACCGGCGTCGGCGCGGCGGGCGGCTTGAGGGCCGTCGCGGTGAACGGCTGGCGGCACTCGGGGCAGCGGATGGCCTTGCCGAGCGTTTCGGGGTCGAGCTGGAACGTCGCTTCGCAGTGCGGGCATTCGACGGGGAGCATCTCGAACATCCGGGGGGTCGCGGCGGGCCACGGGCGCAATTCTAATCGGGGAACGCCGCCCGCGGTACCGCGTTTGTCGCCGCTTCAGCGGTTCGCCGTCTCGTTCGGCCCCGCCGCCGGTGCCCGCCAGCGCGCCAGCGGCTTGACCAGCCCCACGAGGCCCTTGAGCGCCGGCAGCGTCCGGCCCGTGCGCAGCGCCCGCAGGTACCAGCCGGCGGCCGTGCGCGGCTCGGTCGCGCGCATCACGTAGGCGAGGGCGCGGTAGGTCGAGGCGTAGCCCTCGCCGGCGACGCCGGGGGGGAGGTCGCCGGCCAGGCCGCGGCGGTCGAGGGCGCGGTTCATCACCCGGTCGGCCGTGGCGACGCGGTCGGCGAGCCGCTGCGACAGGTTGCCGTGGCCGGTGCGGTACAGCGTCAAAGCCTCGGGGACGCAGGCGAATTCGTAGTGCCGCGCGACCCGCTGCCACAGGTCGTAGTCGATCGCCAGGTCGAGCGTCGGGTCGAAGCCGCCGACGTGGTCGAAGACGGTTTTGCGCAGCATCACCGACGAGAAGCAGACGAAGTTCCGCGCGAAGATCGCCGCCCGCACGTCGCCCGACGGCGGCATAGGCGATGGGTCCGGCGTGACGGTGCCGGCCGCGTCGAGGAAGCTGCGGCGCGTCGCCACGACCCCGACGCGCGGCTGAGCGTGCAGCACGGCGAGCTGCGCCGCGAGCTTCGTCGGCAGCCAGGCGTCGTCGGCGTCGAGGTAGGCGACGAACTCGCCGCGACTCAGCCGCTCGCCGAGGTTCTTGGCCCGCGACTGCCCCAGCCGGTCGCTGCGGAAGTAGCGTA
>JANXTD010000484.1 GCA_025352585.1 Fimbriiglobus sp. | reverse complement strand
GAACGGTCTCCGACGTTGCCGTAAGCCTTGACCGAACCGTCAACGGCGAAAAGCGTTGTCAAAGACCGTTCGACCCTCGCTGGCGCGTCGGGCTAACAAGAGAGTTACTCCGGCTTCGTGCGGCCCACGGTGCGGGCACCGCCGGCGGCCGGGGCGGGGAACTCCTTGGCGATGCGGGTCAGGCACTCCTCGTAGTCGGCCGGGATCTCCTCGAAGCCCTTGACGTTCCACATCATCAGCAGCGGCTTCCCGGCCGCGTTCTGGCTCGCCCCGGTCAGCAGTGTGCGCACCTTCGCGACGGTCGCGTCACTCAGCGTGCCCTTAGTGTAGGCGAGGACCGTCGGCGGGAAGGTCGGGCTTTCCACGAGGACGCGCAGGTGTTGGAACGCGCCGGGCTGCAAGTTCTTGTAGCCGAGGATGGCCGAGGCGTCGAGCAGGGCCGCGGCCGAGTCGCCGTTGATGACCGCGTCGAGCGCCTCCTCGGAGGTCAGCGTCGATTTCGCCTGCGGCTTGGCCGTCGTCGCCGGGAGGCCCGCGCGGACGCTGTCGAGGTAGAGCAGGCAGTGGGCCTTGGTGCCGCGCGGGATCAGCACGACCTCGTCCTTCAAGTCGGCGACGCCCGCCGCCTTGCAGTCGCGGTGGACGACCACGCACGCTTGCAGCTTGCGGGCCGGCGGGATGGTGATGACCAGCGGCACCAGGTCGGGGTTGGCCGCGCGGACCCAGGCGAACTCGAAGCCGTGGTAGACGCCCAGGTGCAGCCGCTTGGCCGTCATCTTCTCGGCGAGCGTCGCGGCGTCGGCGCAGATCTCGACCTCGCCGGTCAGCCCGGTCTGCTTGCGGATCATGTCGCGCAGCGGCTTCGAGAGCGCCTGGACCATCGCCGGCTGCGTGTCGCGGAACATGCCCTGGAGCATGCCGATCTGGATCGACTCGGCCGCGACCGGTTCGGCCGCGCGGCCGACCCCGCCGGCGAACAGGCCCGCCACCAACGCCGTCAACATACGTATCGTCACGGGTACAACCCCTTGAGTTTCGTCCTGGATGCCCGCCAACCGCCACGAACGCCCCGTTAGCGGCCGGGGAACTGCGTCACGACGCCGCCGGCGGTGATCCGCTCCAGCGCCGCCAGCGACTTGATGTGCTCGAAGACCGCCTCGACGTACTCGGTCTGGGACTTGCCGGCGAGCGCCTCGTTGGTTACGAGGATTTCCGGGTCCTGCTTGGCGATCGCCGCGGCGCGGGACTCCTCGACGAGCACCCGGCCGCGCTCGTACTTCTTCTTGGCCTCCTGCACCCGCCGGGTCGCCGCGTCCCAGGTCAGGTAGGCCTTCGACGCCTCCAGCCGGATCAGGCTCGCCGTGCGGTCGTACAGGGCGTCTTGCCGCAGGCTCAGTTCGGTGGCGCGGGCGACGCGGTCCTCGGTCGTGCCGACGAGGCTCCCCGGCATCTCGGGCGCGAGCGCCCCCGGCTTGTACTCGCCGTTGCGAACCGCCATCGGCACCTGCTTGGAGTGCAGGTCGCTGCCGCTGGCGAGCGTCGGCACCTGCCGGCCGCGCTTCACGGCCGCTTGCGCGCAGACTTCGAGCCGGAAGGCATCGACGCCGGCCGCCGCCTGGGCCAACTCGGGCCGCCGGGCCAGCGCCTCGGCGATCACCTGCTCCTGGGTCAGCACGCCGCTGAGCATCAGCGGCAACTCCTTGGTCGCCGGCACGAAGTCGAAGCCGCCCTCGACCCCCATCGCGTCGCGCAGGGCCTCCAACGCCAGTCGCCGGCCGGTCTCGGCCTTCAGGCGCTGCGCCTTGACCTCTGAGATGACGTTTTGCAGGGCGTAGAGCGAGAACTGGTTCAGCCGCATCTTGGGGTCGCGCGCCCCCGACTTCACGATCCCTTCGGCGACCTCGTAATAGATCTCCAACTGGTCGATGATGTCGGTCGCGGTCAACTCCTGCTGCCGGGCGTAGACGTAGCTGAAGTACAGCACCGTCACGTCCTGCGTGCTCTCGTGCGTGACCTTCTGGACCTCGGCCAAGCCCAGCGTCAGCCCGCGGGTCGCCTGCTGCTTACGGATCGGCAGGTCGGGCGTGACGAGGTTGGCGACGAAGCCGAGGTTGCCCAGCGCCCGCGAGCCGGCGGCGCTCGCCAGGTAACTGTGGTAGGCGGCGCGGATCATCGGCTGCCGGTCGCGGGCGATGGCCAGGCACTCGCCGAGGGTCAGCGCCTTGGCGGTGGCGCTCGGGGCACCGGCCGGCGGCCGCACGTCGGGCTTGGCCTCCGGCTCCGGGGGCTGCGCGGCCAGGCCGCCGGCGAGACCGGGGGCGAGCAGCAGCGCGGCCGTGAGGCGTCGCCAGCGTCGGGGGAGGGTTGCGGTCATCGTGCCACCTCGGGCGGCCTCGTCCTGAGTGCCGGGGGTCCGGGGGGTCGCGTCCTGCAACGGTGCCCGGTACGATCACTTTCGGCCGAACCCGCGCAGGCTCTCGAACAGTAAGATTCCGCCGGGGCCGTTCCCGACCCGACACGAGGCCGGTTGCTCCGGCTGTGCCGGTGAAGCCTGATCGGTCGCCCGCGGACTACGACGGTGGTGCCGGCTGCCGGGATTGCAACCGTCGTGCCGGCGGCCGATTTTGAAGGAGTTTCCATGCGGTCCGACCTCAGCCCCGGCGTCGAGCGCGCTCAAGCCCACGCCGCCGCGCTGGCCGCGAAGCGAGGCGACGGCCCGGCCACACTCGCCGACTGGCTGCTCGCCCTGCTCCACGACGACGAGGCCAAGCCGGCGACGCTCGTGGCGTCGCTGGGGGCCGACCTCGACGCCGTGCGGGCGTCCCTGGCGTCCGCCGGCTCGCCGGAGGCCGTGCCCGCGAACCTCTACGCCGTCGCCCGACAGAAGGGGTTGCTGCTGCGCTCGGACGGCACCGTCACGACCGACCTCGTACTGCTGGCGTGCCTCGAAGCGGCCGACGCGCTGGCCGACTTCGGCGTCACGGTGGCGGCAGTCGAGGGCTTGCTGACGACGGTCGCCACCGACTCGCCGGGTGAGGAGTTCGCCCCTGCCGAGTTCCACGTCCCGGAGCCGACGGAGGCGGTGCAGGCGGCGAGGATCATCGACGTGAACGCCAACCGCGCCCGCGAGAGCTTGCGCGTCCTCGACGACTACTGCCGCTTCGCCCTGAACGACAAGTTGCTGACCGGCGAGCTGAAGCGGCTACGGCACGACCTTGTCGAGGCGGTCAACGCCCTGCCGGCCGGGCCGCTGCTGGCGGCGCGCGACACGGCCCACGACGTGGGCACCGCCGTCGAGGTGCCCAGCGAGTACCAGCGGGCCACGCCGGCCCAGGTCGCCCGCGTCAACTTGGCGCGGTTGCAGGAGAGTTTGCGAAGTCTCGAGGAGTACGGCAAAGTCCTCGACGACCGCTTCGCCCGACGAGTCGAGGGCCTGCGCTACGCCACCTACACGCTCGAACGCGCCCTGTTCACGCGGACGCCGGGGGACCGGCTGCACCGGGCGAAGTTGTACGCGCTGTTGGCCGGATCGCAGTGCGTCGCGTCGCTGGAGTGGACGATCGCCGAGGCGGCCGACGGCGGCGTGAACATCATCCAACTCCGCGAGAAGGCGCTGAGCGACCGCGAGTTGCTGGCCCGCGCCCACGACGTGCGGCGATGGACGCTCGCCGCCGGGGTGCTATTCGTCGTCAACGACCGGCCGGACATCGCCGCGCTGTGCGGGGCCGACGGCGTCCACCTGGGCCAGGACGACCTCGACGTTTCGCAAGCCCGCCGCGTCGTCGGGCCGAACGTGCTGATCGGCGTCAGCACGCACACGGCGGACCAAGTTCGGCGGGCGATCTTTGATGGCGGCGCGGACTACGTGGGGGTGGGGCCGACGTTCCCGTCAATGACGAAGCCGTTCGCCGCCTACCCCGGCCTCGACTTCGTCCGCGAAGTCGCCGCCCTGACGACTCTGCCGGCGTTCGCCCTGGGCGGTATCGACGCAAGTAACGTCGCCAGTGTGGTGGCAGCCGGGCTGAGCCGCGTCGCCGTGAGTTCGGCGATCGCCACTGCAGAGGACCCGAAGTCGGCCGCCCGGCAACTGCGGTCGGCGTTGGGTCGGTAAGTTTGTCGCCGGGGCGTTCCGACCTCTTTGGCAGCTTGGGGGAAGTCGGGGGGCGAAGTGGGCTTGATAAATTGGGCCGCGCCGGCGGATAGTACGCCGGTAAGATAACGATCCGGGTCGCCGTGTCGCCCGCGCCCGAGTTGAACGACGAGGATTCCCCCCGGCATGGACAAGCTCGGCCATTTCGTGCAACTCCTGGAGAGCCGCAAGTTGCTGCGCGGCAAGTTGCGCGGCGTCTTCCACGTGCTGGTCGGCCGCAAGGTTCTCGACGCGAGCGGGGCCGAGGTCAGCGGCGGGGCGACGTGGCGCGAGGTGGCGGCGCTCTTCAAGGACTTGCGGATCGACGTGCAACTGATCACGCAACTCGGCCTCGACCCGGCGGTGGTGTCGCCGCGGGACCGCCGGCGCTGCTGGTACTCCGCGATCGCCGCCGCCCGCCCGGACTCGGCCGAGGCCCGCGCCGAGGCGGAGCAACTCATGGCCGCGCTGAAGCCGCTGGGGTACACGTTCGGGGCGGCCCCCGCCGAGTCGAAGCCGAGCCTGAGTAGCCCGCCGCCGGTCGCCGAGCCAGTCGAGGAGCCGGAGCCGAAGAAGCGGGGGAAGTGACCCAGCGGGCTTCACGACCGCGTAGCGGTTACGGCTCCGCACGCAGGGGGCGCAGGCCGGGTACCCACAAGGGGCACCCCAACAAAGAGGTCGCTTTGT
>JANXTD010000478.1 GCA_025352585.1 Fimbriiglobus sp. | reverse complement strand
GCCTCGAACGGCTCGGCCCCGCCGGGCACGACCAGCACGACGACCGACGCCTCCGGGTTGAAGTCGCGCCGCGTGCGGCCCTTCAGCACGCCCTTGAGCAGCAGTTCCGCGGCGGGGTCCTCGTCGGTCGGGTCGAGCCGCGCCGCGGCCCAGATCTTCTCCGTCGTGCTCAGCCGGAAGCGGCTGCTCGGCTTGACGCTGCGGAAACTCGACTCGACGGCGGCCGCCGCGACCCACTTGTCGCGCTGGTCGAGCGTCCGCAGGCGCTCGCGCATCGCGTCGAACTCGCCGGCGAGCGCCGCGGCGTCGGCCTCGGCGGCCCAGGCGTAGAACCAGTAGCCGACGCCCTTGTAACTCAGCGTGTAGGCGTCGCCGACGCAGGCGACTTGCGTCGCCCGGTGCTGCGCGCGGAAGAAGCACTTGCGGGCGTCGTGCGGCCCCCACTTGGCCGGCTCCGCCGCGAGGTCCGGCGGCACGTCCTGGAAGACGCGGCCCAACTGCCGCAGCGTCTCCTCGTGCATCTCGCCGGGCAGCGGGGCGCGCGTCTCGTAATCGACGACCGCCAGCGCCACCCAGCCGGTCGGCGTCGCCTCGCGCTGCATCGCGAAGACGTTGACGCCCAGCTCGTTCTGCGTCTCGTTGTCCTTGCGCCAGCCGGCCCCCGGCATCCGGTAGGCGAAGTTGCGGTCGGGCACGCGCACCTCGGTGTCGCCCGCGGCCGCCGGCACCGCCGCCCCCCGCTTCGACACGGCCACCAGAATCACGACGCCGACGGCCAGCGACATCAGCACCAGCAGCCCGACGACGGTCAGCAGCGTCGAGCGCACCCCGGACGCCTTGCGCCGCGCCGGCGGTTGGGCCGTCGCCGCGGCCGGGGGCGCGACCGGGCCGGGGGTCGCCACGCCGTGGCCGCCGTGCGACAGCGTCTGCTGGAAGTCCGACGGCAGGCCCGGCAGGTCGCCGGCGTGGAAGTCGCCCGTCGCCGGGTAGCCGGCCGGGACGCCGTAGCCCGACGCCGGCGCGACCGGGGCCGGCGCGCCGACCGTGAACCGCATGGCGCAGCGCGGGCAGACCAGCACCGCGCCGGGCGGCACCTTCGCCGGGTCGAACAGGAAGGTACACTGCGCGCTCGGGCACTTCATCGCTGGCATGGGTCGGCCCCGGAAGGGTTCGCGTCGCCGGGCAGGGACAGCTTACGACTCGTCGCCGCCGGGGTCGCCGGCCCCAGGCGTCGCCGCGGCGGCCGGCACCCACGGCACGATCGTCACCGGGTTCAGCGAGGTCGGGTCGGCGACGCGCAGCACCATCGAGCCGTTCAGGATCGACTCGAGGTACGGCCGCACCGCCGTGGCCCGCCAGCCCTCGTCGAGGCCGCAGTCGGTGCGCGGCCCGGCGTCGGGCTGGTAACTGCGCACCAGTTGCCGCACGTCGTGCATCGTCGCCACGAGGCTGGTCGCGAGCTTCTGTTGCCGGCAGAACTCCGCCAGCGCCACGGCCAGGAACCCCGCCAGCGTCGTGACGTGCGGCGGGTCGTTGTCGCGGTACAGCACCTCCGGCCGCTCGGCCGGCGGCAGGTTGACCGCGCGGCTGATCGCCGCCAGGATCGCCTCGTTCTCGCCGCGCGGCAGCCCCCGCAGCGACTGCAAGTCGATCGCGTCGGTCGCGCCGCGGCGGGCGATCTCGATGATGATGTCGTCGCGCAAGAGCACCCGCGGCGGCCGGTTGAGCCGCGCGGCGAACTGGTCGCGCCAGACGAACACCTCGCGCGCCACCGCGAGTTCCGCGCGGTTCAGCGCCCCGAGGCCCTTCAACTTCCGCCACTTCTCGACCGACGGGTCGTCGAGGATCGCGCGCGCCACGAAGGATTTGAACTCCTCCTCGGCCCACGCCAGCCGCTTGAGCCGCTTCAAGCGCGTGCTCAGGATCGTCCAGAGCGGCAGCAGGTACCGCACGTCGTCGTAGGCGTAGCGGATCTGGTTTGCGCTCAGCGGCCGCCGCCGCCAGTCGGTGAGGGTCTCGCCCTTCGACATGCGCTCGTGGAGGAGTTCTTGCACCAGCCCCGCGTAGCCGATGGGGTAGGTCATGCCGATGAGGGCGCACGCGATTTGCACGTCGAAGACGTTGGCCGGCGGCTTGCCGATGGCGTGCGTACCCATGCGGACTTCTTCGCGCCCGGCGTGGACGACGACGGTCCGCTTCGGGTCGCGCAGCAGCTCCCAGAACTCGCTGAGGTCGCCGACGGTGTACGGGTCGATGACGATCAACTGCGACGGCGTCGAGACCTGGATCAGGCAGAGTTCGGGCCGGTAACTCTCCTCGCCGACGAACTCGGTGTCGAGGCCCAGGCACTCGACGGTGGCGAGGTGCGCGAGGCACTCGCGGTAGCCGTCCGGCCCGTTGACGACCGTCTCCGGCAGGTCGGGGACGGCGACGGCGCGGCGGCGGGCCATGAGGGGGTGCCTGGCGGGGAGTGGTTTCGCGGGAGGACTCGCCCTCACAAGTTTGGGGAAGCCCGCGCGAATTTCAAGGCTTGACACTACCGCGTCGGCGTCCCGTCGCGCTCGCCCGGCTTGAGCCGGCGGTAGTGCATTAGCCGGTAGGCGGTCACCTCGACGCCGCGGACCGCCACCGGGAACGACCCCAGCAGCACGGCGTGGTCCAGCCCGCGGCTCAACTCGCCGTGCAACAAGTCCTCGTTCCAGACGAAGAATTCGTCGGAGTCGAGGTGCGACTCCGGCGGCATCGTGAAGTGGCTCGGCCGGGTGTGGCCGGGCAGCAACTTGTCTTTCGGGGCGTACATCTGCCGGGCGTCGGCCCCGTAGTAGCGCAGCAGCGCGACCATCTGGTACGTCGGCGTGAACACCGGCAGCGGCCGGCCGTCGCGCCGGATCGCTTCGGCCCCGAGGCGCACCGCCTCGAGCCGAGGGGCCTGCCGCGAGATGCGGTCGCCGCCGACCGGTACGAACTCGAACGGCCGCGCCAGGTGGACCGCCGCCCCGATCACGACGGCGAACGGCACGCCGAGGCCGACGACGCGGGCCAGGCCGCGCAGCCGAGGCGGGCAGGCACTCGCGTGCCAGTGCGCCGCCACCGGCCAGAAGCCGAGGTACGACGCCAGCGCCCAGTTGCCCTCCAACGGCCCGCGGAACGACTTGAACAAAAAGAACGAGAACGGCACCGCGTACAGCGCCGCACAGACCCGCAACCGCGGGTCGCGCGCCAGCGTCCGCAGGTTGAGGAGCGTCCACGGCAGCAGTGCGAACGGCAGCAGCCCGAATAGCAGAATCTGGATGCCGATGAACTCCGGGGCGGTCACCCACCAGTGCGAGTCCGACGCCGTCGCGTGCTCCCACTGGAACAGGATCGGCTCGAAGTCGTGGCGGTAATTGAAGACGATCACCGGCGTGAATACGGCCAGCGACACCAGCCCGTGCCCGACGTAGCCCGGCAGCCAGGCCCGCCACTGCCGCGGGGCCGCCAGCAGGAAGCTGACGAAACTCCCCGGCACCGTCAGCGCCATCGTGTACTTGCCCAGCGCCCCGCAGCCGAGGATCACGCCGCCGAGCAGCCACAACGCCGGCGGGATGCGGCCGAGTTCGCCCAGCGTCGGCGTGAGCCGGCGGTGCGCCGCGATGAGCCAGAGCAGGTAGAGCGTCCAGAACAGCAACAGCGGCGTGTCGGGCGTAATGAGGACCGCGCCGAACGTGAACAGCGGCGTCAGGATTACCCACGGCCAGAGCGTCGCCGGCCGCATCAGCCGGCCCAGGCAGCCGACGACGACCAGCGACGTGACGATCGCCGGCAGCCGGATCGCCAGGACGCTGTTGCCGAAGAAGGCGGTCGAGGCGGCGACCGACCAGCCGGACAGCGGGCCGTGGTCGAAGTAGCTGAGTTGCGGCGTCTGCGCCCAGCACCAGTAGTAAAGCTCGTCGTCGAGCGGCGGCAGCAGCGCGCCGAGGGTGAGGTAGCACGCCGCCGTGAGGAGCATGGTGACGCTATAAGACCGCTGACTCACGCGCCCGCCCCCGGTGACCGATCGTGCCCGGCGAGCGCCGGCGTGGGAGGTAGCTATACCGCAAGTCGCCCGGTCGCGGGAATCCGACTTCCCCCGGCCGCGCCGCCGCGACTATGATTGGCGCAGGTTCACAGGATTCGGGGCGGGGGTGGCGCGATGTTGGACGAGTTCCTCGACCAGAAAGTCGTCCTCGACTTCCGCAGTGAGTTCGTCTGCCTCGGCACCCTACGCAAGGTCGATGAGCACTTCCTCGAACTGCGCAACGCCGACCTGCACGACCTCCGCGACACCGACACGTCCCGCGAGAACTACGTCGCCGCGTCGGTCGCCACCGGCATCAAGCGCAACCGCAAGCGCCTGCTGGTGTCGCGCGCCGACGTAGTCGCCATCTCGAAGCTCGACGACGTGGTGGAGCAGTAAGAACGAAAGCAATTTTGCCGCAGAGACGCAGAGTCGCGGAG
>JANXTD010000439.1 GCA_025352585.1 Fimbriiglobus sp. | reverse complement strand
CGTTAGCCCGAAGCGCGAGTCGAACAGGTACGGCTCGCGGAAGGTCACGGCGTAGCGCTGGAAGATCGTCCCCGGCGTCGCCTCGACGCGCAGCTCCTGGCCGCCGCCGATGAACGCCTTGCCCTGGAACAGGTCGTCCAGGCTCGTCGGCACCCGGAGGATGTCGAAGTTCCGCTGGTTCAGCACGATCGACCCGTTCACCCCGGCGTCCGAGTTCACGTTCGCCTGGACGGAGAACATGCCGGTGCGGGTCTCCTTGACCGTGACGCAGATGTCCGAGAAGCCGTTGTCGTTCTCGCGGGGGACCTCCTCGACGCGCGGGGCGTCCTCGGCGTTGTCGAAGAGGTTCAGCCGCATCAGGTTGTACTTGGCCGCCTCGAGTTGCGGGTATTGCAGGATTTGCCCCGGCCGGAAGCCGAGTTGGTTCAGAATCACGCGCTGCTCGGTCGAGGTGTTGCCGACGATCTCGATGCGGCCGACCCGGCGCGGCTCCTTGTTCTGCTCGACGACGTGGTAGTGGACGTCCACGATGCCCGGCCGGTCGGGGACGCCGTACTTCTGCGTCACGACGACGGTGCGGTAGCCGGCGTTGCCGCAGAGCATCTCGATGCGCTTCTCGTCGGCGGCGATCACGTCGGCGTCGTAGCGCTTGCCGGACTCGATGGCCGTGACCTGCCGCAGGCGGGCCTCGGTGAAGGTGTTGTTGCCGTCGATGCGGATGTCGCGGACCGTGTACGACTGCCCCTCGGCGATGTGGTACACCAGCGTGACCTCGGCGACGCTGTTGGTCGAGGGCACGACGTCCTCGCGGACGTCGACGTTGATGTGGCCGAGGCGGTGGTAGTAGGCGACGATCTTCTTCTTGTCCTCCTCGATCGACGACGGGTTGAGCTTCGGCGACAGCACCGTGACGAGGTGCGGCATCAGGGCCGAGCCGCTCACGACCTGCGTACGCAGGCGGCCGGTGGTGACCGCGCCGTTGCCGCGGAAGTCGATCGCCCGGACGCGGACGACCGGGCCTTCGACGATGTTGTAGACGACCCGCGTGTCGGTCGGCTTGTCGCCCTCGACGAGTTCGACGGTGGCGTAGAAGCGGCCGTCCTCGCGCAGCTTGTTCTGGATCGCCGTCTTGCCCAACTGGTTGGCGTTGGGGTTCATCGGTGCCCCGCGGCGGACGTTGGTCAGGTCGCCGAGTTCGTCGGCCGAGAGGTGTTGCGCCCCGCGGAAGACGATCTCCTTGACGACGCCGCTGAGTTCCTGCAAGTCCACGAAGACGGTGACCCGCATCGTCTCGGGGTTGATGGCGGTCTTGATCTTGACCGAGCCGGGGACGAAGAGTTGGGTCTTGAGGAGTTGGCGCACGTCGTCGTTGACGGTGGCGTCGTCGTACGGCTTGCCCGGCCGGGTGCGCATCAGGTCGCGGATGTATTGGGCGTCGAGCGACTTGAGGTTGAGGGGCACCACCTCGGCGACGACGAGGCCGGCGGGGTTAGTGTTCGGCTGCTGCGCGACGGCGACGCCCGGAGTCAGCCCGGCGGTCAGCCCCACGGCGAAGGCGGTCAGCAGGGCGAGGCAGGGTCGGGCGGTCATCAGTCGTCCCCCAAGGTCGTCGTGGGCGTCGTCGCGGAGCGCAAGCGTCACCGGAGGCGTTCCGACGCGGGGGATAGCGACGGGGAAAAAAGGTGTCAAGTGCGACGGCGGCCCGGCCGGTGCGGGGGCGGCTCGGGGGTGGGGACTCGCCTCGACAGCCACGACAACGGGGGTTATCGGGGGCGGATGCGTCTGGTCACTCTGTTACTGCTGGGGCTTCTCGCGGCGTCGCCGCCAGTGCAGGCGGACGACCCGCCCGCGCGGGCGACCGAGGGCAGCCCCAAGGCCGGCGAGCCGGGCAAGCCGCCGCCGCCGGTGCCGACGCCGGCCGACCCCGCGCGGGCGACCGAGGGCAGCCCCGAGGGCGGCGCGGGGGCCAAGGCGGCCGTCGCGGCGGGGGCGAAGGAACCCGAGAAGCCGACGCTGTTCTCGATCCACGGCCAGGCGACGACCGTGACGCAGGGCAACACGCCGTTCCGCTCGCCGTACACCGGGCTGAATAGCCTCGACCCGACGGCCAACCTCGCCTCGACGGCGACGGCCACGCTGTTCCTCGCCGGGCGGCTGCCGTGGCAGGGCGGCGAGTTCGTCTTCAACCCCGAGATCGCCGGCGGCAGCGGCCTGAGCGGCACGACGGGCCTGGCCGGCTTCCCCAACGGCGAGGCGACCCGCGCCGGCCTGCCGTCGCCGACCCCTTATGTCGCGCGCGCCTTGTACCGCCAGGTGTTCGGCCTCGGCGGCGGCTCGGAGGACGTGCCCGACGGCGTCAACCAGCCGGCGACGACGCGCGACAAGGACCGGCTCAGCTTCCAGGTCGGCAAGTTCGCCGCGGTCGATGTCATCGGCGACAACCCGTACAGCAACGACCCGCGGACGCAGTTCCTCAACTGGGGCCTAATGTTCAACGGCGCGTGGGACTTCCCCGCGAACGTGCGTGGGTATACCTACGGCGGCACGGCCGAACTCGTCCTGGGCGACTGGACCTTCACCTACGGCATCTTCGGCATGCCGAGCGTCGCCAACGGGGCGTCGATCGACCCACGCTTCCCGCGCGCCAGCGGCCAGGCGCTCGAGATCGAGCGCGGCTTCAAGCTGCGTGATCGCCCGGCCCGCCTCCGCGTCGTGCCTTACATCAACTACGCCAACATGGGCGACTACCGACTGGCCGTGGCGACGAACCCGACCGCCCCGGACATCACGGCGGTGCGGGCCGACCGCGTCAAGTACGGCCTGTTCGTCAACTACGAGCAGGAGTTAAGCGACGACGTGGGCCTGTTCGCCCGCCTCGGCTTCAACGACGGCGCGACCGAGACGTACGCCTACACCGAGATCGACCGCCTCGCCGCACTCGGCCTGAACGTCAAGGGCACGGCGTGGGGTCGCCCGGCCGACCGCGTCGGCGTGGCCGGCCTGGTCAACGGCCTGTCGGGTGCGCACCGCGACTACTTGGCGGCCGGCGGCGTCGGCTTCATCGTCGGCGACGGCCGGTTGAACTACGCCCCCGAGGTGATCGGCGAGCTGTTCTACAACGTCCAACTGCGCCCCGGCCTGTTCCTGACGTTCGACCTGCAAGGGGTAGTCAACCCGGCGTACAACCGCGACCGCGGCCCCCTCGCCATCGGCGGCGTCCGCTTCCACCTCGAGTACTGACGCCGGTCTCCGCGCACGCTGGCGGCTCGCTTCTGTCACACAGCCGCTTGTGTCGGCAATACACTTCGTCGAGACTATGTCCGCCACTGGTGTCACGCGATCCACTCGAACTTGTCAAGCACAGCTATGGAATCCGCAATGTCCCCCGCGCAACTTGGCATCGTCGATTTGCTGAAGACCTTCGGCTTCGACGACAGCCTCAAGACGAAACTCGTTCGGCATCAAACCTCAAGCATTGATGTCCCATCCTTGGTGCGGAGCGGCTGGTTCGACTACTACCAAAGTAACCAGACCGACTCAGTATTCAAAGACTGTCAGCAACTCGTCAGCTTCGTCGGCGACGGGGTCGGTCGGGCACGCTTCGTCGGCGTCTACCGCGTCTCGGGCGTGAACGGCCCGTCGCACATTGTGATCCCGCCTGGCTGTCCGTACACCGAGTGGGCTGACGGGCTTCGGTACGTGTACGACATCAAGAAGTGCCCCGAGTTCGCCGACCTCGAAGGCCGGGTCGTGATTGACTGGGGCCAAGCGGCCCTCTCGTGGCATCAGTGGCTGCGAGACGAGAACAAGCAACTCCGAAACAAGCCCGTCGTCGAGGTCTACCCGAGCGGCCGGACACTCGCGCCGTTCACGGACTACCTCGACTTCTCCCTCAGCTTCGAGCAGTTAACCGACCTGATCAACGCCTCGCACGCCCACCGCGACTGGAAGACCAGCCTCTCGGCCGTGTGCGGCGTGTACGTGATCTTGGCCGAACACTCGGGGCAACAATACGTCGGTTCGGCTTACGGCCTTGGTGGCATCTGGGCGCGGTGGGGGCAGTACGCCAACAGCGGGCACGGCGGTAACGTCAACCTGATCGAACTCCTCAAATCCGACCCGCGTTATCCGCAAGGCTTTCGCTTCTCCATCCTGCAAGTCCTCCCCAAAACGACGACCGACGACGCCGTGATCCGCTGGGAGGAACTGTACAAGGTGAAGCTCGGCAGTCGCGTCACCGGCCTCAACTGACGTGCCGTCGCTTTGGCCTCGCCGACGGCGACCTCTTGTTAGCCCGACGCGCCAACGAGGGTCGAAGCGGGCGGGGATGATGTTGAGGGGTCAGTAG
>JANXTD010000500.1 GCA_025352585.1 Fimbriiglobus sp. | reverse complement strand
GACGGCTTTGTCTCTACCCACTCGCGTTGTCTACCCGGACTTGCTCCCCTCGCTTGCGCGTCCGGCTAACAGTCGCCTGCGGCGGAGCCTAAAACCACCCGCCGGCCAACCAACTGCCAGCCGCCAGCCGCGACGCGCCGCAGCGCCGCCGGGTACGCCTCGCACTCCGCGGCGAACACCGCCCGCGCCACGTCCGCCGGCGTCGCGCAGTCGGCGATATCGACCGCACGCTGCTCGACGATCGGGCCGGTGTCGTAAGTGTCATCGACGAAGTGGACCGTGCAGCCGCTCACCCGCACGCCGGCCGCTAAGGCCGCCTCGTGGACGTGCCGGCCGTACATCCCCTTGCCGCCGAACGCCGGCAAGAGCGACGGGTGGATGTTCAGCACCCGCAGGCGGAAGTCGTCGGGGATGGCCAGCAGTTGCAGCCAGCCGGCGAGGAGGACGTAATCGACGTTCCACTCCCGGACGGCCTCGAAGACGCGCGCGGAGAAGTCGGCCCGCGGCGTCGGCGGGATGACCCGCGTGGGGACGCCCGCTCGCCGCGCCCGGTCGAGGGCGAAGGCGTCGGGCTTGCTGGCGACCACGCCGACGATTTCGGCAGCGAGGGTGCCGGCGCGGACGCGGTCGAGGAGATTTTGCAGGGTCGTGCCGCCGCCGCTCACCAGGACGGCGAGCCGGGGGCATAAGATGACTGGGGGCATCGCGGCCGTCTCGGGGTGCGGGGGCGGGGCTGTTCTATGGTCGCCCGCCCACCCCGCCCGCAGACGGGCCGCGCAGTCGATGGCACCGCTCACGAGTCGGAGGCAGTGATGCCGTTGGGTCCGGAACTACCGTTCGCCGAGTTGACCCGCCGCCTCGACGGGTCGGCCTTGCTCGGCTACCTCAACTTTTCCGACGGCCGCGCGGACTCGAAGTTCCGCAAGGGCGTCGCCGAGCTGTTCGCCGCACTCCTCGACGCCGACGCCGCGGCCCCCCACGAGGCCGCCCACCGCTGGCTCGCCCACCGCGCCGCCGAACTCGAAGCGGCCGGCAGTGCGGCGTTCCGCGACTTGACGCAGGCCAAGGCGGCGCTCGAAGTCGCGTTCGTCACCCTCCCGGCCGCCTACCGCGCCCACCACGTTGACCTGCTCAGCCACCAACCCGACGACCGGCTGTTCAACGCCTTCTTCCTGGCGAAGTGCTGCGAGGCGGTCCTGGCCGGGCGCGGCCAGCCGGTCGAGAAGCTGCTGCGGCGGCTCGACGACTTCGTCGGCTACCGGCCGATGGCGCTCTTGGAAACCCGGCCGCAAACGCAGTTCTACGCCCACGAGCAAGTCTGCCCCGTGCCGCTCTACTTCAAGGGCGTCGGGGCAGCGCCGGGCCAGTACGCCGAGGTCATCCGGCCGGCGCTCGAACTCCTCGAACAGACCAATTCGAGCCTGCTCGACGACGCCTCCTTCGACCTGACGCGGCTCGAAGAGATCGCGCTGGACCCGCGGGCCATCGACCACTTCCACCCGGTCAACAAGCGGCCGAGTGTGCTGTTCGGCGAGTGGGACCCGCACCGCATCGACGGCCGCGGCTTCTACGGCCGCTTCGTGCTGCGGCAATCGACCCTCGACGCCCTGTTGCGCTGGGTCCACGGCGACAAGTGGCCGCACACCACCGGCCTGCGCAGCCCCGACCCCGAGCGCGTGTTCGAGGCGGCCGCCGCACTGTGCGGGACGATCCTGATGGGCGCGGGGGTCAGCGGCTCCGGGCCGAACCACCACGACTCGACGGTCACCTTGACGGCACTCGTGCAGCGCATCGCCCGCTACCGCGACGACTTCTACAAGCAACTCCTCGACCGCGTGAGTGGGGCGCACGCCGACCGGCTGCGCGCCGAATCGGTGCGCTACCGCCAGCCGTTCGCGACCGTGCGGCAGTTCCTCAACCAGGCCATCGCCGGCGAGCGGGCGCTGCACCTGCAAGAGCGCCGGCTGGCGCTCTTGTTCGCGTCGATGGGCTACCCCGAGGCGGCCCGGCAGCGCGCGGCCAAGATCCCCGCCCCGGCCACGCGCTTCGGCACCGAGGTGCGGTTGCGGCAGACCGA
>JANXTD010000429.1 GCA_025352585.1 Fimbriiglobus sp. | reverse complement strand
GAGCATTTGCATGTAATGGTAGGCGTGGTCGTCGAGCAGGAAGACTTTGACCGGCAGCCCCTCGCGCGCCGCCGTGGCGAGTTCCGGCATCGACATCAGGAAGCAGCCGTCGCCCATGAGCGTGACGACGAGCCGCGCCGGGCAGGCCCGTTGCGCCCCGAGCGCGGCCGGCAGGGACCAGCCCATCGACTGGTTGTCGACGGGGTTGAAGTAGCTGCGCGGGCACGTCACCCGCAGGTACTCCGCGGCCAGGTGCTCGCTGGCGGTCACATCGGTGAAGACCGCCGCCGAGGTTGGCAGTTGCCGGCGGAGCGCGCCGACCAGCGCGAGCGGGTCGAGGCCGCAGGCGTTCGGGGCGATGCCGGTTAACTCGCGCTCCTGCTCCGCCTTCTCGCGGCAAATCCGCGTCGTCAGCAGTGCGTCGGCGGGGCGGCGCAGGCGGTCGGCGCAGGCGAGTAGCTTCGCGAGGAACATCCCGGCGTCGGCGGGCACGCAGACGTCGGCCGGCATCACCTTGCCGAGGTTCGCCGGGTTGATGTCGACGTGGACGACGTGGGCGGGGCGGGGGTTGCCGTAGAAGCCGGTGCTGACCTCGCTGAACTTCACGCCGACCGCCAGCAGCGTCGTCACGCCGCTCTTAAGCGGGTGCAGCGGGTCACGCTCGAAGGCCCGTTGCGCCACCTCGGAGCCGTGCGGGCCGTAGCCCCAGCCGACGGCCAGCGGGTGCCGCTCGTCGATGACGCCCTTGCCGCTGACGCTCGTGGCGACCGGGGCTTGCAGTAACTCGGCGACGGCCGTCAACGCGGCCGTGGCCTCCACGCAACCGACCCCGGCGTAGATGCCGACGCGCTGCCGGGGGTCGGCGAGCAGTTGCAACGCCTTCTCGAAGGCGGCGTCGTCCCAGGGCGGCGGCACGTCGGCCGGCGGCGGCACGCGGAAGTCGGCCGCCTCGATGAGCAGGTGGAACGGCACGACCACCGCGACCGGCCCCGGCTCGCCGCCGGCCGCGACGCGGAAGGCCCGCCGCACCGCCTCGGGCAGTTGCCGCACGTCGGTCACCGCGATCACGCACTTCGTCACCGGTTTGAGCAGCGCGACCGTGTCGAGCGAGTGGACCTGGAACGGCCGGGCCTTGTCGCCGTTGGCCACGTCGCCGACGAGCGCGACGACCGGCGACGAGTCGAGCAGCGCCTCGCCCAGGCCGGTGAGCGCGTTGGTGACGCCCGGCCCCGGCACGACGCACAGGACGCCCGGCCGGCCGGTGACGCGGGCGTAGCCGTCGGCCATGCAGGCCGCGCCGTACTCGTGGGCGGCGAGCAGGTACGGCACGCCGCGCGACTTGAACTCGTCCCAAAGCTCGTTTTCTTGCGCCCCCGGAATGCCGTAGACGCAGCCCACCCCTTCGAGCCGCAGGGCCTCGGCAATCGCCTGCGCCCCGGTGAGGTGGCCGACGACCCAGCCCTCCTCGCCGGCCCGCCGCAGCGGCCCGGCCTGCGCCTCGCCGGACGCGGCGAGTTGGGCGGCGACGACCGCGCCGCCGAGGGCCGACACTTGCGCGAATCCACGGCGAGACAGGGGCCAATCCATGGCGCGGAACTCCAGAGGCGGAAAGTCCAATGGCAAGCCGGAAGCGTCAGCGCCCGGAGTCTGACACTATCGGCCGACTGTCGCCTCGGCGTACCGGTAGCCGACGGGGGTCACCGCCGTGCTTGGGGAACAAGTGCGACAGTCGCCGGCGAACAGGCCCAACAGGCGGTCCATCGCGCCGTGCCCGACGCCGCACTCCGACGGCCCGGCGCTCGCCGGCGGCAGCGGGATCACCAGGGCGAGTTGGGTCGGTGTCGCGGCGGCCGGCCGGGTGGCGACGCCGAAGGCGCTCGCGGAGCGAGCCTTGCACGAGCCGTCGGCGCACCCGCCCGCGGGGGCCGCGGTGTTGCCGGCGGAGCAGGCCGCGGGGTAGCCGGGGTTCTTGAGCGGGGTGCAGGCGAAGTAGGCCCGCAGCGGTGTCTGGTACGGGGCCGGCGTCAGGACCGGCAGGACACTCGGGCCGGGGTGCCAGGTCAACCAATTCAGCGTGCGCTCCAGGCACGGCCGCGACTTGCCGGTGCCGTCCCGCGCCATCGTCGAGAAGAGCGGCGTACCGCAAGCCGGGGCACACGACCCCGTCGGGCAGTTGCCAGTCGAGCACGCCCCGGCGGCGACGGTCGGGGCGGTCGGCAGCGGCATCGCCAGCAGCCCGGCGAGCGGTTGCAGCGGGTCAGCCCGTCCCAGCTGGACTTGCGGCGCGGCGGGGGCCGGCATCGCGGCGGGGGCCGGGGTCGCCGCCGCGGGGACCGTCGGCGGCGGGGCGTCCTGGGCGACTGGCAGCCGGACCGTCGTGCCGGGGTAGACCGAGACCGGCAGCGGGGCCGTCGGCTGGGCCATCGCCGCCGACCCGAACGCCATAGTGAACCCCAAGACCATCGAGCGTTTCATCGCCAACTCCTCACCGGGCGGCACCGGGCCGCGGAAGCGGAAGAACCGTCCCAGGGAGTTTCGGCCACGCCACCGGCACGACCCCTGCAACAGTTCCGCCCTCGCGGCGAGTCCCGGAGTTGTGGGGGTGACTAACCGGCACGCCCCGCACAGCTTGCCGCGGCGTCGTCGGGGTCAGGCGTCGTCGGACAGGCCCGGAAGCGGCGGCTGCACCCGCGGCGGCGTTGCCTCCGGGAACTTGGCCGCGACGCCGGGGACGAGTGGGCGGGGGGCGATTTCGATGGGCGTCGTCGCCGCGTGCTGGGTCGCCGTGATGACATGAGCAGACGAGCCGAGGAGGTCCAGCGTCGCCTGGGCCGACTCCCGCGCCAGGGTGGGCGTGTTGCAGTCCTTACTGAGGTGCAACTGGACGAGGTGCCGCAGCCGGCCCGGCGCGGCACGCCCGACGAGCGTCTCGACGAGTCCGCTGGCCTGGGCGTTCGACAGGTGCCCGTTCGGCCCGAGCACCCGCTGCAACAAAATCGGGTGCCGGCCGCTGTTCCGCTGCAACGCCTCGTCGTGGTTGAACTCGACGGCCAACCCATCGACATCGGCGAAGGCGTCGAGCAACGCCGGCGTGACGTGGCCGACATCCGAAGCGTAGGCGAGGCTCCAGCCCAGGCCGTCCGCGGCAACGTCGAAGCGGAAGCCGTAGGTCGGGTCGGCGTCGTGGGGCACGCGAACGGCCCGCACCTCAACCCCCGGCGCGAGCGTCAGCGGCACCCCCTCGGCGTACTCCGCGACGAGTCCGGCGCGGGCCAGCGGCGTATAAGTGCCCTGCGACGACAGCGTGACGTGGTGGCGGGCGTGGGCAACCAGCGGGACGTTGAGCCGGCGGAGGTGTTCGAGCGTGTCGCGGTTCCAGTGGTCGCCGTGGGTGTGCGTGATCAGCACGGCCCGCACGACCTTCCACGACCGCCCCGCGGCCGCCATGCGCTCGCCGAGGAGGTGCGGCGGCAGGCCGCAATCGACGAGCCAGGCGTTGTCGCCGACTTCGAGCAACGTGGCGTTGCCGGAACTGCCGCTCGCGAGGACCGTAACTCGACCGACCATAAAGCCTTTGTACACCACCGCCGCCCGGAAGTACAGCGGCGACGCGGGGGCCGATCGGGCGGCGGTCGCGGAGAAAGCGGAATCGTGGCTTGTAGGAAGCGGGGCGGGGCGGTAAATTTCGTTTGACTCGGAGAGGTGGCAGAGTGGTCGAATGCGTTAGTCTCGAAAACTAATTTACCCGCAAGGGTAACGAGGGTTCGAATCCCTCCCTCTCCGCT
>JANXTD010000427.1 GCA_025352585.1 Fimbriiglobus sp. | reverse complement strand
GACGCTCAGCAACGTGACCGGCAACACGGTCGCCGGCACGTTCACGCCCGCCTCGGTGGACGCCTACACCGGCAACTTCGTCACGGTCGCCGGTGCCCAGCAAGGCAACCTGTTCATCGACCAGGCTTACTCGGCCCGCGCCGCCGACCCGGTGGCCGTGCGGGTGACCGCGATCGGCACCGACGGCAACCCGCTGACCACGTTCGGGGGCACGGTCCACTTCGCCTCGGCGACCGACCCCGGCGCGACCGTCCCGGCCGACTACACCTTCACGGCCAGCGACCTCGGCTCGAAGGTGTTCAAGGTCACGTACCAGACCGCGACGTTCGTCGCCCCGCCGGGCCTGTCCGGCACGCAGTCCGTGAGCGTGACCGACATGGCGGCGGTGTTCGGCTCGGCGACCGAGAAGATCGTCGTCCGCGGCGGGGCCGCGGTGCGCTTCGACGTCAACGGCATCCCCGCGTCCGTCGTCGCCGGCGTCCCGCAGAACGTGACGCTGACGGCCCGCGACGTGTTCAACAACCTCGCCGACGGCTTCGTGGGCGCGGTCAACTTCACGACGACCGACCCGCAATCGACGGCCCTCAACGGCGGCTTGCCGTCCGGCTTCAGCTTCGCCGCCACCGACTACGGCATGAAAACCCTCGTCGGCCAGGTCAGCCTCAAGACGGTCGGCACGCAGTCGGTCACGGCCACGGACGTGCTCTCGGGCCGGATCACCGGCACGCAGGTCGGCATCGTCGTGACCCCCGCCGCCGCCTCGACGCTCCGGGTGACCGGCCACGCGACCCCCGTCGTCGCCGGCAGCATGAACAGCTTCACGGTGACGGCCTACGACCCCTTCGGCAACGTCGCCACCGGCTACACCGGCACCGTCCACTTCACGACGACCGACGCCCAGTCGTCGGAGCCGGTCGATTACACGTTCACCTCGGGCGTCGGCTTGGACAACGGCGTCCACGCCTTCGTCAGCGGCTCGCAGTTCAAGACCGTCGGCACGCAGTCGCTCGGCGCGACGGACACGGTGACCCCGAGCATTGCCGCGGCGCAGAACGGCATCGTCGTCACCCCGGCGGCGGCGTCCCGGTTCACCGTCTCGGGCATCCCCGCGTCGGTGGTCGCGGGGGCCTTCTCCAACGTCGATCTGGTCGCCTTCGACCCGTACAACAACGTCGACACCAACTACGCCGGGACCGTCGCGTTCACGAGCAGCGACCCGCAGCAGCAGGTCGGCACGAGCGCGAGCAAGGGGCTGCCGGCCAACTTCACCTTCACCGCCGGCACCGGCACGGCGACGCTGTTCGGCCAGGTCAGTCTGCGGACCGTCGGCACGCAGTCGGTCACGGCGACCTCGACGGTCACCCCCAGCCTGACCGGCACGCAGACCGGCATCGTCGTCACGCCGGGGGCCGCGAGCCGGTTCGACGTGTCTGGTGTCCGCAACCCGACGGTCGCGGGCAGCCTCAACGACATCGCGCTGACGGCCCGCGACGCCTTCGGCAACCGGGCGACCGGCTTCGTCGGCGACGTGTCGTTCTTCAGCAGCGACAAGCAGGTGTCGATCGGCGACGGCCTGCCGCTCAACCTGACCTTCAAGGCGGTGGACCAGGGCCAGTCGGGCGTCACCAACCAGGTCAGCCTGCGGACCGCCGGCTTCCAGTCGGTGAGCGCCAAGGACGTGAGCACGGGCACGATCGCCGGGTCGCAGGTCGGCATCCTCGTCACGCCGACCGCGGCCGCGTCGCTCAAGCTCGCCGGGCACCGCACGCCGGTCGTCGCCGGCACCGCCAGCGACTTCACGGCGACCGCCTTCGACCGCTTCGGCAACGTCGCCACCGGCTACACCGGGACGCTGCACGTCACCAGCAGCGACGCCCAGGCGTCGGAGCCGGCCGACTACACGTTCGCGGCCACCGACGCCGGGGTGCACACCTTCGTGCTCGGCTCGCAGTTGAAGACCGCCGGCAAGCAGTCGGTCACCGCGACCGACACGGTCACCAAGACCATCAGCGCGTCGCAGGCGAACATCGTGGTCGTCGCCGCGCCGGCCTCGCAGTTCACCCTCGCCGGCCACCCGTCGCCGGTCGTGGCGGGCAGCGTCAACGGCTTCACGGTCCTGGCGACCGACCCCTTCGGCAACCGCGCCAGCGGCTACACCGGCTCGGTCGGCTTCACCAGCACCGACCCGCTCGTGACCGCCGGCAACGGGCTGCCGACGCAGTACACCTTCTCGGCGGTGGACGCGGGCAGCCACGTCTTCGCCGCGGGGGCGCAGCTCAAGACGGCCGGGTCGCAGTCGATCGGCGTCACCGACCAGACCTCCGGCTTCGCCGGGGCGCAGTCGGGCATCGTGGTGGTGGCCGCCGCGGCCGCGAAGCTGAGCGTCAGCGGCTTCCCCAACCCGGCCACGGCCGGGGCGGCGGGCAGCCTCGGCGTCGTGGCCCGCGACCTGTACGGCAACCAGGCCGGCACCTACCGCGGCACGCTGCACTTCAGCACCTCGGACACTCAAGTCAACGGCGTGGGCAAGGGGCTGCCGGCCGACTACACCTTCACGGCCGCCGACAACGGCGTCCACGTCTTCGTCAACGGCGCGACGCTCAAGACGGCCGGCCTCCAGTCGATCGGCGCGACCGACACGGTCACCGCGACCATCGCCGGGGCGCAGACCGGCATCCTCGTGACCGCCGACGTGGCGGCCGGCCTGACGCTGGCCGGCTACCCGGCCTCGGTCGCCGCGGGCAGCAGCAACCCCTTCGTCGTCACGGCCCGCGACCGCTTCGGCAACCCGGCCACCGCCTACCAGGGCACGGTCCAGTTCGACTCCAGCGACCGGCAGGTCGGCGCGAACAAGGGGCTGCCGATCGCCTACACGTTCCTCCCGTCGGACGGCGGCCAGCACGCCTTCGCCGCGACCCTCAAGACCGCCGGCACCCAGTCGCTCTCGGCGACGGACGTGGTGACGCCGGCCCTGACCGCGACGCAGTCCGGGATCGTCGTGACGGCCGGGGCGCTGAGCCGCCTGACGGTCGGCGGCTACCCGTCGCCGGTCGTCGCCGGGCTGGACGCCGGCCTGACCGTCGCCGCGGCGGACGACTTCGGCAACCCCGTGTCGAACTTCGCCGGCACGGTCCAGTTCAGCACCAGCGACCCGCAGGGCGTGGTGTCCGCGGCCTACACGTTCGTCGCCGGCGACCAGGGCCGCAAGACCTTCACGACCGGCTTCTCGCTCCGCACGGCCGGCTTCCAGTCGGTCACCGGCAGCGTGTCGGGCAACGCCGCCCTGAGCGCGTCGCAGGTGAACATCGCCGTGGTGCCGACGGCCGCGACGGTCTTCAAGTTCTCGAACTTCCCGAACCCCGTCACCGCGCTCAGCCCGGCGACGTTCACCGTGACCGCCTTCGACCCGTTCGGCAACTTCGCCAGCAACTACAAGGGCGACCTCGCGGTCACCAGTTCCGACCCGCGGGCCGTGTTCACCAACCCGGTGTCGCTCGTCAACGGCGTCGGCTCCGGCACGGTGACCTTCCGCGTGGCCGGCACGCAGTCGGTGACCGTGACCGACCCCAACGACCCGACGCTGACCGGCACCTCGGGCGGCCTCGCGGTCGCCCCGCCGGTCCCCGGCGTCGTGGACCCCGGCAGCCTGAACCCGCTGTCGCAGTCGAGCCTCACCGCGGTCGGCACCGACGCCGGCGTGCCGAGCCTGGTCCGCGTCCTGAACCCGGACGGCTCGGTCCGCAACGAGTTCGTCCCGTACGACCCGTCCTTCGTGGGCGGCGTCCGGGCGGGGCTGCTGCGGACGCCGTTCGGGCCGCGGGTCGTGACCGCGCCGGGCGTCGGCCTCAAGCCGGACGTGCGCGTCTTCGACCCGGCCACGGGCAAGGTGGTCCAGTCGTTCCTGGCGTTCGAGGCCACCTTCACCGGCGGGGTGTTCGTCACCGTCGGCGACGTCAACAGCGACGGCTACGACGACATCGTGCTGTCGCCGGACAACGGCGGCGGCCCGCGGGTGCGGATCGTGGACGGCAAGACCTTCGCCACCGTCGCCGACTTCTTCGGCATCGACGACCCCAACTTCTTCGGCGGGGCGCGGGCTACTCTGACCGACGTCAACGGCGACGGCGTCACCGACGTGGTCGTCGCGGCCGGCTTCGGCGGCGGCCCGCGGGTGGCGGTCTACGACGGCAAGTCGGTCCTCAGCGGCGACCCGAAGCCGGGCCGGCTCGTCGCCGACTTCTTCGCCTTCGAGCCGGAACTGCGCAACGGGGCCTACGTCGCGGGCGGCGACGTCAACGGCGACGGCTTCGGCGACATAGCCTTCGGGGCCGGCCCCGGCGGCGGCCCGCGGGTGCGGGTCGTCAGCGGCAAGCAGATCCTGCTCGCCTCGCCGTTCCCCAACGTGGACCTCGTCCCGCAGGCCCAGATCGGCAACTTCTTCTCCGGCGACGTGACCGCGGTCGGCGGCGTCCGGGTCGCGATGAAGCGGCTCAGCGCGGTCGAGGGCGTCGGCTCGGCCGTCATCACCGGCTCCGGGGCCGGCAGCGGCACGACGGTGCGGGCCTACACGGCCGAACAGATCCTCAGCAACGTGGTGCCGAACACGCAGTGGGAGTTTGAAGACCTCCCCGGCTCGACCAACGGCGTCTTCGTGGGCTAACCGCCGCGAGACGCCTCTGGGGCGAGCCGAGGGCGTGAGCGACGGGAGGTGCTGAGGGCCTCCCGTTGCTCACGCCCTCGGCGCGCCGGTTCGGTCCGCAGACTCTGGGGAGTACCGGCGATGGCGAGCTTCGGCCGGCGTCTCCGCGTGATCGGCCCGACGTTCGGCGTCATGACCCTGGGAGTGGCCTGGTTGAACGGCGACCTCGCCCGATGCTTCGACACCCCGGCCGAATCCGCCCTGTTCCTGGTCGGGCCATTTGTCGGCCCCTTCGTCGGCTTGTGGGGCCACGTCGTCGGCTTCAATGACGACTCCCTCGGGTACACTTGTGCGACCGGCCTGCCCCTGCTCGCCGCTATTGCGTCGCACCCGGCCTACCCGCGGGTCTGGACGGGACTGCTCTGCGTCGCGGGCACGCTGTGGTGGTTTCTGCTCAGCCTGTCCTACCTCCACCAGGCGAGTGGGTGACACACGCCAAGCCCCTGGGCGGGGTTGGTTGTCACGTCCGTCGTGCCTCGGTGTTGGCGCTTTCAGCTCCGCCGCAGGCGACTCTTGTTAGCCCGACGCGCGAGCGAGGGTCGAAGCGGGCGGCGGCGACGCTTGCAGCCAACGGCTGTTCCGTCG
>JANXTD010000495.1 GCA_025352585.1 Fimbriiglobus sp. | reverse complement strand
CGAGAGCATCGCGCCGCGCGAGAAGCTGCTCATGATCGCCTCGACGACGAACGGGATCGGCACCAGGAAGGCGAAGCGGTACCAGCGCTTGGTGAACTCGAAGGCGAAGTAGCACAGCGGGATCCCCATCGCCAGCATCAGCGCCGCGCCGTTGTTGTCGAGGCCCGCGAAGCCCTTCTTGACCAGCACCAGGTAGCCGGTGGTGAGGTACAAGTGCACGATGTCCATCGCGATGTAGGCGACCGACAGCGCCATCACGAGGTACAGGACTTTGACCTGCCAGACCATGCGGACGATCTGCGTGCCGATCATGTACATGATGAAAATCTTCAGGAAGTCCTCGTACACGGGGTACGCGGCGAACATGTTGTTGGCGAACAGGTAGCTCAGGGTCATCCACAGCGAGAAGCCGCACATGACCTTGTGCGACCAGGTGAAGGGCGGGTGGACGAAGCGCTCGGGGTCGCGCGGGCTGCCGAACATGCCGCCGACCCACGGCAGGTAGCTGCCCAGCACCGCCAGCGAGATGTACAGCGACCAGTTCATGTCGGGCATCGACGACAGTTGCCACTTCCAGAGGAACTGCGGCCGCAGCACGGCGAACAAGATGTAGACGCAGAACGGCACGAACGGGCCGCGGAAGAGCGTGCCGAGGATGCCGCCGGCCGTGAGGGCGATCAGGAACAGGAACTGACTCACGCGGACGCCCCCCGTAGCGACTTCGACGCGCCGGCGGCGACCCGCGCCGCGGCGTCCCAGGTGTGGTGCTCCCGGACCCAGGCCCGCGCCGCCGACCCCAGCGACCGCCGGGCCGACTCACTGGCCCACAACTCGGCGAGTGCCTCGACCCACGCGGCCGGGCGCTCGGCGAAGCGTAGCGGCGGGGTGCCGTTGAGGCCGTGGGCGGTGCGCCGCGTCGCCACGATCGGCATCGCCATCGCGGCCGCTTCGAGCAACTTGTTCTTCACGCCGCCGCCGCTGACGAACGGCAGCACGACCGCGCCGCACTCGCGCACGGCGTCGCGAATGTCCGGCAGGTCGCCGGTGAGCGTGATGCCGTCGCGGCCGGCGAAGCGGGTGACCGCCGGCGTCGGCTGGAAGCCGTAGAGGTTCAGCCGCGCCGTCGGGACTTTGGCCCGCACGCCCGGCCAGACCTTGGTGACGAACCACTCGATCGCCTGGACGTTCGGCCCGAAGTCGAGCCGGCCCCAAAACACGCAACTGTTCGGGACCACGCTGACCGACGAGTCGGCGGGGGCGAAGTGGTCGGCGTCGACGCCGTTGGGCAGGACGTCGGCGTGGCGCACGCCGGCGAACCAGCGGAAGGCCTGGGCGTCGGCCCTCGACACGACCCAGACGCGGTCGAGCTTCGCCCGGTAGGCGCGCTCGTAAAGCCCCTTGATCGCGGCGTGCTTGACCTCGGCCCACGTCGAGCGCCGGCGGAGTTTGACCATCGACAGGTGGTGCCAGACCCACTCGTCGGCGGCGTACCAGACCCGCTCGCGGCCTTCGATAGCCCCCAGCAGCGGCAGCACGTTCAGCCCCGAGACGACGACCGACTCGGCGTCGCAGTCGGCGGCGGCGGCGGCGAACTGTCGGACGCGGCCCTCCCGCACGCCCCAGTAGTTGCGGAACTTCGCCTGCGCCTTCGTCTCGACCAGCGGGAAGTCGCCCGCGGCCGGCGGCGGCGACTCGCCCAGGACGTAGCGGTTGGCCATCGGCAGCCCGGCGAGCGCGGCGTCGGGCGCGGCGTCGGCGGTCGCCACGGAGACGGTGTGCCCCAGCCGCGTCAGCGCCTGCATCAGGTGGAACGTGTGGACGTCGTGCCCACTACTGCGCGGCCAGGCGAAGCGCTCCTTGTAGAAGAGCCAGCGCCGCGGGCGGCCGGCGGCCGGGGTGGGCGGCGCGGTCAACGGGGGGGCAAGGGTCGGGGCGGCCACGGTCATGAAACGGCCTCGGACGGCGTGCGGCGGGAAATCGACGTATCTTTAGCACACCGTTGGCGGAAATTCCGACACCTCCGCCACGCCGGCCGCGCCACGACCCGGCCGACCGCCACGGCGGCCGCCCCGGCGAGCACGTCGGAGACCCTGGCGTGCCGCGAGACGACGAGTTGGCTGGCCTCAGTCGCCGCGACCAACGCCAGCCCTAGTCCGAACGCCCCGAGGCCGCCGCCGCGCGACGGGACCGCTGCCAGCAGCAACCCGACCGGCAGGAACAGCGCCGCGACCGCCACGGCCGACGGTGCCCACTGCTCCGCGGCCGCCTCGCCGTCGCGCAGCCGGCGGTACAGGTCGCCGGGGCTGGTGTCGATGTCGAGTGGCATCATCTGCAACAGCGCCGCGGCGAAGCAGTACGCCACCACGCGCTGCCCCGGCCGGCCGCCGAGGCGCGGGTCGGCCCAGGCGGCGCGCAGTCGCCGCGTCACCCAGCCGCCGGCGACCAGCCACGCCGCCAGGCCCAGCGCGGAGCCGAGGGACTGCGCGACGATGTCGGTGGCGGAGCAGGTGCGTGTGAGCGTGAAAAGTTGCGAGAACTCGACCGCCGCCGCGAACAGCGTACACAGCGGCAACAGTGCGACGGCGACGAGCCAGGTCGCCAGTCGGCCGGGGCGGTCGGCGCGCAGGGCGGCCAGCGCCAGGAAGCCGAGGGGCACGCCGAGGAGCACGTTCGCCAGCGCGTCGCCGCGCGCCTCGACGGCGACGCGGTTCGCCAACACCCAGGCGAAGGCGTCGAGGGCGTCGGACGCACCGCGGGCGTGGAAGCGGAACGGCACCAGGCTGCCGTAGACGGTGAACGCCGCGAAGCCCAGCGCGAGCAGCGCGTAGTGACTTCGGCGCGGGGCCGGGGCGACGGGTTCCCTCACGAGGGCGACCCCGCGTCGGAGCGCGGCTCGGGGCGCAGCGGGTTCGGCCCGGAGCCGGGGCCGCCGGAGGCCAGCGGCTTGAGCGGGTTGAACGCCCCCGCCCCGCCCGACGACGTGCGCTGCGTCCGCCGCGACTCCCGGCCGCCCAGCCCCAGCAACTCGTTAGTCGAGAGCCGCACGACCGGCTCGGTGACCCAGTCCATGACCTTGAGTTCGAGCCACAAGAACAGCAGCGCCAGCGGCATCATCAGCCAGCCGGCCAGGTCGTGGACCACGAAGTCGCCCAGCCGCGTCCAGCCGGCGTAGTAGACCAGCCCCGTGGCGACGATCCGCAGCATGTTGCACAGCAGCGAGATCGGGAACGCGCTGGCGAACAGGATGGCGCGATCGACCGCCGGCCGGGACTTGTACAGGAACGCGATGGCCGCCGACAGCGTCACGAACGCCAGCAGCATACTCAGCCCCGAACACGCCTGCGCCACGCCCAGGCGCGTCTCGCCGTCGGGGTGCGGCAGGACGATGACGTTGCCCTCGGCGTAGGACGGCAGCCCGAGCGTCTGGAAGCCGTAGTTGCCCCACTTGACCGCGAACGACTGCAACTTGAAGGTGACCAGCGCCCCGACGCGGTCGGGCAGCGGGAAGGCGAGCGGGAAGAAGACGAACGCCGGCCAGGCCCACTTCAGCGAGCGCCAGCCGCCGCAGAACATGACCGCGACCCCGGCGGCTGCCAGCACCAGCGCGAAGGCTTGCAGCCACTCCTTGGCGACGTTGGTGCGCTCCGCCACGAAGTAGACGGCCGCGCTCCCGGCGAACAGCGGCAGGCTCCACGGGTCGGGCCAGGCGATGCGGGCGGGGAACAGTTCGCGGCGGGTCACGAGCAGGTAGACCACGAACGGCACGATGAGCAGGCCGTGCGAATAGTCGGCCTTGGTCGTCCAGAGCGTGAGCAGCTCGCGCAGGACGCCGGAGAACGCGAAGAGCAGCGCGACGACGACGACGGCCAGGCCGACCCGCCACGGGCGCTGCCGCACGACTTCCGCGGTCGGGGTCGCTAGCACGGTCGAGTCCTCGGGCGGCGAGCGGGGGGAGAAGTGGGATTGTAGTGCCCGTTCGGCGCGGCGGCCGGCCGGCGGCGCGAATTACGCCGCCGCGGCCGGTCCCGCCGGTCGCACCGCCAGACGTATGCTAGGGTTGGGCGGATTCCGAGAACCGACGCGGGGCCGACGCTCGTGGTGAACCAGTCCGAACTCTCGCCGTTCGCCGCCGCCTGCGGCCTGCGCTCGCCGATCGACCTGCGCATCGTCCGCAACGACGGCGCGGTCCTCGCCGAGGGCCAGCTCGACCTGCCGTGCGCCTTGGCCGGCCGCGACCCATCGTGCGAAGTCACGCTGCTCGACGCGCAAATCAGCCTGCGCCACGCCTGCCTGCAAGCGGTCGGCGGCCGCGTGCTCGTGGCCGACATCGGCTCGCGCACCGGCCTGCACCAGACTGAGGAGGGGGCCGCGGGGCCGGACCGCCAGCCGTTCCTGTGGCTGACCCCCACCGACCCCGTCGCCGTCGGCCCGTTCCGCATCTCGCTGCGCAAGCCGCTGTTCGTGCGGCCGACGGCCCCGCTAACGAGTCCGTTTCTGCCCGACCCCGCCGCGACGGAGCACTTGCCGCGCGTGGCGGTGCGCTTCCTCAACGGCAAGACGGTCACCGGCCAGTGGGTCGTGAACCGGCTGGTGACGTTCGTCGGCCGGGCGCGCGACTGCAAGATCAGCCTGGCCGCCGACGACATCGACCCGTTCCACTGCTACTTCGTGCTGACGCCCGACGGCCTGTGGGTCGTTGACTTGCTGAGCCGCGAGGGGGTCCGCGTCAACGGCGAGGAGACCCGCTACGCGCACCTCAAGACCGGTGACGAGTTGCAAGTCGGCCGCTTCCGCCTCGGCTTCGCCTACCTCGACGAGGCGACCCCCGCGCGGGTGCCGGTGCGGGTGCCGTCGCCGCGGGCGCTGCCGAAGTTGACGCCGAAGTCGCAGTACACGCCGCCGCTGGGGACGCAGTTGCCGCCGGCCAAGCCGGTCCCGGACACGCCGGCGGCGCGGGAGTTGGCCCCGGCGGTGCAGGCGTTCGCGGCGGCGCAGGCGCAGATGATGGCCCAATTCGAGGCGTCGATGGTCGGCATGGTCCGCCGCTTCGGCGAGCTGCACCGCGAGCAGTTGGGCGCGATGCAGGGCGAGCTGGCCCGCATGGCCGAGCTGAACGCCGAGATGCAGCAGCTCCAGACGCAGTCGGCCGCGTCGCTGCCCGAAGTCTGGGTCCACGACCGCATGGCGGCGCTGCAAGTCGAGCGGCAGACCCTGTGGCAACGGCTGTTCGACTTGATCGCGCCCCAAATGCAGGCGTGAATTATCAAAGTGACTTTCTCCATTTTGTCTTGTTTTGAACGAGCGAGGTGGGTAGACTGCCAATTACTTGCCATCTCGGGGCACGTCATCACCGCGCAAAACGGCGGTTCTTCACTCTGTGCACATCTAGTTCGGTGGAGGCGACCAAGTCAGCGCTGCCAAAACGACAGAGGTTCCCATGAAGCGAATCGGATTTGTTGCGGTGCTGCTCAGCGCCGTGTTAGCAGCGGGGTGCGGGGATACGGGAAACCCGAGGCACGACCGAGCTATCGGAGTCGCGGAGGTCGGGACCGGGAAGGTGCTACAGGCCGGGGGCACGGTCGCTTTGGCCACGTCACCTGAGCCAGCCACCAAGGTGGGCGGAGCGGTGGCGGTGGGGGTCGGAACCGCGCTGGAAGTAGACGGGCGCGCTCGAATCGACCGAGCCAATCGGCGGGAGTCCGGCGAAGAGTAGTGGGTCGTGCCGAGGCACGGGCGGCCGCCTGTAGCGGACTTCACGGCCGTGTACCGGGTAAGGCTCCGCGTTGAGGAGGCGCAGGCCGGGTACCCACAAGGGGCACCCCTACAACGCAGTT
>JANXTD010000413.1 GCA_025352585.1 Fimbriiglobus sp. | reverse complement strand
GCGAGGGGAGCAAATCCCGGTGGGCAACGCGGACGGGTGTTGACGGCCTTATGCTCACCCGCCCGCACTGCTCACCGGGATTTGCTCCCCTCGCTCGCGCGTCGGGCTAACAAAACCGCGTCACGCCAGTCGCTACGCCGCGACGACGCGGGGCAAGCGGACAACCTGCCGGCGCGACAGTAGCTCCGCGGGCAACACCTCGTTGAGCTGTGTCTCGAGCCGGGCCAAGGCCCGCGCGACCGTCGCGCCGTCGAGGACGCGGTGGTCGTACACCAGTCGCACGTCGAGGTCGCCGGAGGGCCGCATCACGCCGTAGGTCAGCGTCGTCGTGCAGGGCGAGATCGGGTGCAGCGACTCCGCGCCCAGCGCCGAGTAGACCGACACGCCGAAGGTGCCGAGGTAGTTGCCGCGCTGCCGGCCGCTGTTGAGCGCGCAGCCCCAGAGCAAGCGCCGCAGCGGTAGCGGCAGCCCCGCGACCCACAGCGCCCGGCGGAAGTCCTTCACGTCGTGCACCGGGGCGGTGCGGAAGTGCGTCAGCAGGGCGTCGAGTTCTTCGAGCGAGCGGGCCGCGGGGTCCTTGACTTTGCCGACGAAGACGCCCGGCTCGCCGCCGAAGTCGCGCTCGACCGCGACCGCCGCGACGCTCACCGGGTACTCGTAGAGCCGCGCGGAGGGCAGCCGCAGGTAGGCGCGGCGCAACTCGGGGCACTCGCGGGCCACCCGCGCGTAGGCCAGCGTGAACAGCGCCGTCCAGGTCGGCCGGTCGGCCAGGCCGGCGCGGGCGTCGGCGAGGCGCGCGAGGCCCATCGGCCGCTGCACGGGGACCGTCGGCACCCCGGCGGCGGCGTGCAGCAGGTCGCCGACGAAGCGGCGCGGCAGCGATAGGGCCACGGTGCGTCCGCGCATCGCTAGCTCGCTTTCGTGGCGGTGAACAGGAACGCCTGCCGCGCGTACGTCAGCGTGTGCCGCACGTCGGCGAACCCGGCGGCGTGCAACTTCGCGGCTGTCTCGCTGGCCGGCAGGTAGTGGAAGCGGCCGGCGCGGGCTTCCGTCTTGAGCCAGCCGCCGTAGCCGTTCATCCGCAGGCAGTTCTTCAGGAACTTCAGCGGCCGGCGCGACTGCGTGACCGCCCCGACCAGCGAGCGCAGGCCGACGGCCCACCACGATGGCTCCGGCACGTTGACGCTGAAGACGAACCGCCCGCCGGGCTTGAGCACGCGGTAGACTTCGGCCAGCAATGCGTCGTAAGCGGCCTGCGTCCAGCGGCCGGTCGTCTCGTCGAAGTGCTCGGCGTACGAAATCGCCAGGCCGGAGACGGCGTGGTCGAAGCTGCCGTCGGCGAAGCGGGCCAGGCCGCCGCTGAAGTCGCCGTGCTCGAAGCGCACCCGGCCGCCGGCCCCGAGTTCGCGGTCCAGGGCCTCGTAGCGGGCGGCGTTAGCCGCGGCGTAGTCGAGGCCGACGACGCGGGCCACGGTCCCGGCGCTGCGCTCCCAGAGGCCGCGGGTCAGGGTGCCGCCGCCGCAGCCGAGGTCGAGCCACGCCTCGCCGGCCTTCGGCGCGGCCAGGTCGAGCGTCTCCGCGACGAGCTTGTGGAAGACCGGCAACTCGCTCTGGCTCCAGAACGCCTTGGCGCAGCGCGCGTCGGCCCAGCGGTTGACCGCGGCGGGGCGGGCGGGCGACTGACGTGGGGGGGGCAAGGGCATCCGGAACCTCGGCGTCGGGGGCTACAGTCCGGGGCGTCGCCCGTCGGGGTTCCAGTTGACTGCGCCGGCTGGAACGCGTCAAGGGCAATGTTTGGGCGACGCCGCCGGGGTCAAATCTGTACCCGCCGGTTATACACCCACCACTCCAACACCAGGGCGAGCAGCCCGACGAGGACGGGGAACTTCCACAGGTCGCGCGGCTGCTGGCGCGGGGCGTCGGCGGTGACGACGGCGTTGCCGATCTTGACCTCCTGGAGTACCCCCAGGTCGCTCTCGAGCGGGTCGAAGAGGTTCACGGCGAAGCGGCGCGACAGCTCGCCCTTGCCGGCCAGGTCGGCCCAGCGCGCCACGTACACGCCGACCTGGTCGGTCTGCGTCACGAGGTAGTCCGGCCGGCCGCCGCGGGCCAAGGTCAGCGCCTCGCCGTCGGGCTTCGTCAGGCGCATCTCCGGCACGGCCCCGAGCCGCAACACCTTGACTTGCCCTGGCTTCAGCGCGTCCTCGGTCGCCGCGTCGCGGACGTTGCCGAGGCTCATCACGACGTTGCGCAAAAACAGCGGGAAGCTCACCTTGAGCGGCCAGTTGGTGTTCCACTTGTTGTCGTCGGTCATGATCGGGAAGCTGAGGACGAGGTCGGTGAACGCCTGCCGGGGGATCGCCGCCAGCAGCACGAGGTTCTGCGTGCCCTCGATGAGCCGTTGCGTGCGCGGCGGCAGTTCCGGCAACCGGTACGCCTCGCTGACGTCCACTTCGTCGAGCGCTTGCAGCCCGCGCATCACCGGGTGCCGCGACTGCCAGCCGCGGACGCTCGGGCCGCTGACCGGCTCGGCGACGTTCGGCCCCTTCGCCACGCCCTTGCCGCCCAGAATCAGCGGTCGCGGCACCGCCCCGAGGAACAGCGTGTTCGCGGCCGGCAGCTTGTCCTCGGTGTCCGGCGCGCAGCGGTCGAAGATCACGAGGTCGTACTTGCCGTCACGCGCCGGCGTGAGGTAGTCCTTGGGGTCGGCACTGGTCAGGGCGCTCGCCGTGAGGTAGGCGGTGTCGGCGAGTTTCTTGGTCGCCGCGCCGTCGAAGAAGTAGCGCAGCGGCCGGTTCTCCGGGCCGACGACCAAGACGCGGGCCTTGCGCACTACTCCCAGCACGGCCCACGCCGTGTCGTCGAGGGCGAAGGCGTCCTTGTGGCCGTCGAGCCTGAGCCGCAGCACGATGTCGGTGTTCTCCGGCAGGTCGGGCAGCGTGAAGGTCAGGTCGGTCTTCTCGCTCCGCGGCCGCAGCGGCGTGCGGCGGCCGGTGCGGCGACTCTCGTCGTCGTCGTAGCTGGCCACCAGACGCGTGCCGCCTTCGAGGA
>JANXTD010000402.1 GCA_025352585.1 Fimbriiglobus sp. | reverse complement strand
CGGGGCTGGGCAACTACTTCATCGCCAACTACCCGCCGTTCTCGTTCTGGAAGCCCGAGAACTTGCCGGCTGCGGCGGCGGCTTTGCACCGCCCGCCGACGCCCGGCACGCCGCTGGGGCTGTACCTGCACATCCCGTTCTGCCGCAAGCGCTGCAAGTTCTGCTACTTCCGTGTCTACACGGACAAGAACGCCGGCGACGTGCAGACTTACACGAACGCAATCTTGAAGGAAGTCGAGTTGCTGGCCCGCACCGAATGCGTCGGCGGCCGCAAGCTCGATTACGTCTACTTCGGGGGCGGAACCCCGTCGTACCTGAGCGCGACGCAACTGCAATCCTTGATGGAGAAGTTGCAGGCGATCTTGCCGTGGGACGCGACGCGGGAAGTCGCCTTCGAGTGCGAACCGGGGACGCTGCAACAGCACAAGCTCGCCACACTGAAGTCCCTCGGCGTCACCCGATTGAGCCTGGGCGTCGAGAACTTCAAGCCGGAGATCTTGCAGTACAACGGCCGCGCGCACCTTGAAGACGAGATTCACCGCGCCTACGGCTGGGCACGCGACCTCGGCTTCGAGCAGATCAACATTGATCTGATCGCCGGCATGGTTGGCGAGGACTGGGACAACTGGAAGGTTTGCGTGCAGAAGACGATTGCGATGTCGCCGGACAGCGTGACGATCTATCAGATGGAGTTGCCGTACAACACGGTCTTCTCGAAGGAGTTAAAGGTGCTCGGCAACGACGACTTGCCCGAACACAGCATCGCCGACTGGCCGACGAAACGCGCCTGGGTGCGCTACGCCTTCGACGAGTTCTTGGCCCACGGCTACGAGATGTCCTCGGCGTACACCGTCGTGAAGGGCAAGGCGAAGAACGGCTTCGTCTACCGCGACGCCCTGTGGAGCGGGGCCGACATGTTCGGCACTGGCGTGGCGAGTTTCGGCCACGTCAACGGGGTTCACATCCAGAACGTCGATACCTGGGAGAAGTACATCGACATGCTGGCCCGCGACGAAATCCCGCTGGGCCGCGCCCTCGAAACCACCCCACGCGAGCGGCTGGTGCGCGAGATGATCCTGCAACTCAAGACGGGACGGCTGAGCGCCCACTACTTCTGGTCGAAGTTCGGGGCGGACATCTTTGCCGAGTTCCACGCCGGCTACGAGAAGCTGCGCGACCTCGGCTTGCTCACGATCGACGACACCGGCGTGTCACTCACGGCCGACGGCTTCCTGCAAGTCGATCGCTACCTACCGACCTTCTTCGACGCCGACCGCGTGAGTAGCCGTTACACCTGAGCCGACCGCCACTCGTAGACCGCCGACTGGCCGACGTTCTCCTCGACCTCGACGCTCAACCGCTCCGGGGTCAGCGCGAACTCGGCGGCGATGGCTTCGAGCAGCTGGCCGGCGATGAACTTGGCCAGCAGTTCCGCCGTCGTGTTCTCGATGGCGAGCAACACGCAGTCGCCCCGCGGGAAGACCCAGCGTCGCTCGCGGTAGCTCACCTCGACCGCGTCGCCCGTCTCGGTGACGTGGATGACGGGGTTCTTGGTGGCGACGAGCATGTGGTGGTCGAGTTCGTTCGTGATCGCCAGCGTGAGCCGCTTGAGGGCGACGAAGTCGAAGACGTACCAGTCCTCGCCGAGCGGGCCATCCACCTCGACTGTAGCACGATAGTTGTGGCCGTGCAGCTTCTCGCACTGGTGGCCCGCGAAGCTGATGAAGTGGCCACAACTGAAGATGAAGTTGTCGTGGCCGACGCGGACCCGGTAGTTCTCAGCCATTGGGCAGCCACTCGTCGGTGATCCACGGGAAGGGGTCGGTCGGCTTCAGGATACCCTCGCGCAGCGCGACGAACAGGCACGCCGTGACGAGATCGGCCGTCGTGCCGGGGTTCAAACGGTGGCCGTCGGAGCGGAGGTAGGCGTCGAGCGCGCGGCCGGCGGCACGGCCCTTCAGGGTGCGAATCCCGCTGTGCCGGAGAGTCATTGCCCGCACGCGGTCCCGGACGTATCCCGCGACTTCTTCGCCGCACTTGCGAGCGATGAGTGAGTCGGGGTCCATCGCTAGCCATGCGAGTTGGCACTCGATCACGCCGGCTTCGACGCAACCGAAGTTGGCGAGGCAGTCTTCGAGCGGCGGTAACCCGAGCGCGAACAGCACCTCGAAGCCCTGGGCGTATTGCCGGGCGACGAGGTCCCGGTCGGCCGCCAGCGCCATCGCCTCGTGCAGGGTCACCGTCGGCTCGTCGCGGACGTCTTGCTCCGCGGCGTCGTTCAGCCCGCCGGGGTTCGCCAGGCGAATCGCCGCGTACACCTCACGCGTGTCGTCGATGGTGGTGCGCAACGACTTGACGCCTTCCCGCAGCGGCACGTCCCGCGGCACGGCGGCGAGTGGGGCGAGCAGCAGGATGATGCCGAGGTTGGTGTTCTGGCCGACGGCCGCTTGCGTCGCCTCAACCGCGCGGCGGACTGTGACGCCGACAGGTTGCGTCGTGGCGTCGGCGAAGACCGGGGCAATCGCTTCCGCACTGCGGCGGAAGTCTTCGACGGTCGTGTTGGCGAAGCTCGCGCCGGGGTGGACGTTGCCGACTTTCCGCGACTCGGCCTCCCAGAGGCACGCCAGGCGGACGCATTCGGAGAGCGGCGTCATCGGGCGACCCCCGCGGCGTGGCGGACGATCGCGCGGGCCACGTCGATGATGCATGCCGTCGCCAGGCTCTGCCAGCCGGGGACACCGTTG
>JANXTD010000391.1 GCA_025352585.1 Fimbriiglobus sp. | reverse complement strand
AAGTTCCCCGTCTCGGTGCTGACGAGTGCCCAGAATCAGGAGCTGGTCGCGTACTCGTGGATCTTCCCCAACGTCATCACGAGCGGCCACTGGTGGTACTCGAACATCCCCGCGTACATCGGCCGCGACCTGACCGAGCGGCTGCAAGCGGTGCCCAAGACCAAGCAGGTCGGCTACTACTCGGACGCGTACAAGCTCGAATTCGTGCTGCCGAAGTTCGGCATGTACCGCCGCATCCTCGCCGGCGTGCTCGCCGACGAGTACGTCCGCCCCGGCCGCAAGACCGAGGCCGAGGCGGTCGCCTTGGGCCAACGGCTGTTGCGCGACAACGTCCGGGAGATATTCGATGTCTAAGCCGCGTGTCGCTGTCGTCGCGCTGTCACTGCTGCTCGTCGCCGGCTGCACCAAGTCGGCCGACCGCGTCGTCGTCTACTCGGCGCAGGACGAGGACTACGCCGTCCGCATTTTCGACGGCCTTGACGTGGGCGTGAAGGTCGAGCCGAAGTTCGACACGGAGGCCAACAAGTCGGTCGGCCTCGTCGCGGAACTGCAAGCCGAGGCCGGCCGCCCGCGCTGCGATGTCCACTGGAACAACGAGCCACTAGGGACGATCCGCCTCGCGCGTCAGGGGCTGTACGAGCCGTACACCAGTGTGGAAGCCGCGAACTACCCCGCCGCCCCCGGCCGCGCTTACGCCGCCTTCGCGGAGCGGGCGCGGGTGTTAATCGTCAACACCAAGCGTGTCCCCGCGGACCAGCGGCCGACGAGCCTGTTCGACCTGACGCAGTCGCGTTTCAAGAGCGTCACCGCCATCGCCAAGCCGCAGTTCGGCACCACGGCCACGCACGCGGCGTGCCTCTTCGAGGTGCTCGGCCCCGACGGGGCGAAGGAGTTCTTCCGCGCGCTGCAAGCCAACGGCGTCCAGGTCGTCGCCGGGAACAAGGCGGTGGCGGTGGGCGTCGCCAAGGGCGACTTCGCCGTCGGCCTGACCGACTCCGACGACGCCATGCTCGAACTCCTCGCCGGCCGCGACGTGGCGATCGTGCTGCCCGACGCCGACACGACTCGCCCGCGCTTCGGCACGCTCTACCTGCCGAACACGCTCGCGCTGGTGAAGAACGGCCCCAACCCCGCCGCCGGGAAGCGACTCATCGACCGGCTGCTCGCGAAGGAGGTCGAGCAGAAATTGGCCGAGGGCGGCGGCCACCAACTGCCGCTACGCCTCGACTTGCAACCGTTGCGGGCGACGGTCTTGCGGGCGACGCCGGAGGGCACGCGGATGAGGGTCGATTTCGACGAGGCCGCCGACCTGTGGGCCGACACGCAAGCCTTCCTGCGCGACACCTTCGCGCGGTGAAAAGCAAGACCATTCACCGCAGAGGGCGCGACTCGACAAGAGTGCAGAGTGAAGAGTGCAAAGTGTCAGCAAACTCCGGTGGCCTCAGTTCGAGATTTTGCACTCTGCACTGTGCATTTTGCACTCTTCTTGACACCCCCGCGCCGCCAGGGTATCCGGCCACCTCCCGTCGCCCCCGCATGGTGCCCCGAATGTCCCGCGTCGGTTTTGCCTTCGGCGTGCTCGTCGTGGCCTGCGTCGGGTGCTTCCCGCAACAGCAGCAGCGGTTGCGGCCGGCCGCGGTGTGGGACCGGATGCGCGGGGCCAACCCCGACGCCGTCGTCGTCCGCACCGCGCTCGTCGAGGCCCCTATCGGCAACACCACGCTGGGCGACGACCTCTGGGCCACCGCCGGCCGACCGCTGCGCCACGAACTCGCCACGCTACTCGCCCACAACGGCCTGCGCGTCGGCACCTTCGCCGGCGTGCTGCCCAGCGAATTCGAGCGGCTGTCGCGCGCCCCGAACGCGACCCTCGACGCGACCGACCGCAGCTTCGGCCCCGGCAAGCCGAAGGTCGTGCCGGTCCACGGGCCGCTGACCCGCCTGACCTTCCGCGACCGCCTCGACCTCGGCGCGGAGCCGTCGCCGTGGGATCTGGCCGCGGCCGAGTGCGGCTTCCGGGTCACCGCGACCGCAGCCCCCCACGGCCAGGTGAAACTCACCGTCGAGCCGCAAATCCAGCACGGCGACAAGCAACTCTTCGTCAAGCCGACCGCCGACGGCACCGCCTTCGCCCGCGAGGACCGCAAGGCGCTCAAGGCCTACCCCGCGCTCGCCTTCGACGTGACACTCGGCCCAAAGGACACGCTGGTCATCGGCCCGACGCCCGACCCCGCCGAGACCCTCGGCGGCGGCTTCTTCCTGAGCGCCAGCGGCGACCGCGTCCGCCAGCGGGTGCTCGTCATCCGCGCGGCGCAGAAGCCCGCGAAGCCGGCGGCGAAGTGAGTCACGGCAACAGCCGGTCCAGCGCGTCGAGCGTCCGCGCGGTCGCCCCCTGTTGCGCGACGACGAACGCCCGCGCCGCCGCCCCGGCCGCGACCCGCGCCGCCTCGTCGCCCAGCCACCGGCCCAGCACTTCCGTCAACTCCCCCGCGTCGCGAACAGTTACCGCGCCGCCGACTTCGACGAGGCTGCGGGCGGCGTCACGGAAGTTCCAGACGTGCGGGCCAAACGCGACCGGGACGCCGTACCCGGCCGGCTCGATCATGCTCTGGCCGCCGCGCTTCCCGTCGAGACTGCCGCCGGTGAAGCCGACCGTCGCCAGACCCCACGCCGCGCCGAGTTCGCCGATCGTGTCGAGCAGCACCACCGCCGGCGTGCCGTCGAGGTGCGTGACGATCTGGCTGCGCCGTCGCCAGTCGAAGCCGCTGCCGGCGACGAGTGCGGCGACCGCCTCGAAGCGGTCGGGGTGGCGCGGCACCAGCACCAGGCGCAGCGTCGGGAAACGCTCGCGCAACTGGCGAAACACCTCAAGCAACAGCGACTCCTCGGGGGCGTGCGTGCTGCCGGCGACCAGCACCAGGACGCCGTCGGGCAACGCCAACAGCCGGCGCAGTTCGCCGGCCTTCGGCGTGTCGCGGTCGGCGGCCGCGCCGTCGTACTTGACCGACCCCGTCACGACCACCTTCGCCGCGTCTACGCCGAGGAGCTTGAGCCGCGCGGCGTAGTCGTCGGACTGCATCGCCAACAACTTTACGTGCCGGTAGAGCAGCCACCGGGCGACCCCGGCGACGCGCGACAGGCGGGCGTAACTGCGCGGGCTCATGCGGCCGTTGACCACCGCCACCGGCACGCCCCGCCGCGCGGCGACCGCCAGGAAGTTCGGCCACAACTCGCTCTCGGCCAGCACGATCAGGCTCGGCTTCAACCGGATGATCGCGCGGCCGACGGCCCCGGAGAAGTCGAAGGGGAACGGCACGACGGTGTCGTCTGGGAAGCGGGCGCGGGCCTCGGCCAGTCCGGTGTCCGTCGTGGAACTGACCACGACGCGACGCGACGGGTTGCGACGGCGGTAGCCGTCTACTAACGTCACGAGTAAGTGGACTTCGCCGACGCTCACGCCGTGAAACCAGACGACCGCCTCGCCGGCCGGCACCGTCGGCACGTCGCCGAGGAGCTTGGCCCGCAGGTCGCGACGGTAGCGGCCGGTGCGTAGGCCCCGCCAGAGCAGCCACGGGGAGAACAGCGTGAGGGCGGCGAGGTACAGCGCGTCGAGGGCGAATCGCATCGGGAGGGGGCGTCCGGGAATGTGAAGATCGGAAGTCGCTGTTGTTGGCCCGGCGGCGCTGCTTATGATAGGACTGCGATTTCCGCGCCGACCCTTTTCCGACACCGGCCGCGCCGGGACGAGGCCAGTTCTGATGGGCAAACTTGTGGAGCGGCGACCCGCCGCCGAGACGGCCGACGTGGGCCAAGGCTGGAGCCTCTCGGAGGCCCACGAGACCTACGGCGTGCGCAACTGGGGCAAGGGCTACTTCGGCATCAACGGCCAGGGGCACGTCGTCGTCCACGCCGACAAGGACCCCGCCAAGGGCATCGACCTCAAGCTCCTCATCGACAGCCTGCAAAGTCGCGGCATCCAACTGCCGATCCTGTTGCGCTTCACCGACATCTTGAAGCACCGCATCGGCGAGATCGCCGAGGCCTTCAAGAAGTCGATCGACGAGTACGGCTACGCCGGCAACTACTCTTGCGTCTACCCCATCAAGGTGAATCAGCAACGTCACGTCGTCGAGGAAGTGTTGAACTTCGGCAAGCCGCACGGCTTCGGCCTGGAGGCCGGCAGTAAGCCCGAACTGTTGGCGGTGTTGGCCGTCACCAACGGGGCCGACGCGACGCCGATCATTTGCAACGGCTTCAAGGACGACGAATTCATCAAGATGGTCGTGCTTGCGCACAAGCTCGGCAAAAACATCATCCCGGTGGTGGAAAAGTTTTCCGAACTCGAAGCGATCGTTCGGCACTCCGAGGCGCTGGGCGTCCGGCAGCCGATCGGCATCCGCGTCAAGCTGGCGAGCCGCGGGGCCGGCCGCTGGCGCAGTTCCGCCGGCTACCGCTCGAAGTTCGGCCTGACGCTCACCGAGGTCATCGAAGCCCTCGACTACTTGAAGTCGAAAGGCATGGCCGACTGTTTGCAAATGACCCACTTCCACATGGGCAGCCAGGTCTCCAACATCCGCAAGGTCAAGGACGCCCTCAACGAGGCGGCGCGCATCTATGTGGAGTTGCACCGCCTGGGGGCCGGGTTGAAGATCATTGACGTGGGCGGCGGGCTTGGTGTGGATTACGACGGCTCGCAAACCGACTTCGAGTCGAGCACCAACTACACGCTGCAAGAGTACGCCAACGACGTGGTGTTCCGCATCAAGAGCGTGTGCGACGAGGCCGGCGTGCCGCACCCGACGATCATCTCCGAGAGCGGCCGGGCGGTCGTGGCGTACCACTCGGTGCTGGTTTTCGACGTGTTGGGCACGTCAAACTTCGACCGCTGCGACGCCCCCGCGGGTGTGCCCGACGACGCCCCGCAGCCGATCAAGGACCTGTTCGCCGTCCACCGCGACTTGAACAAGAAGAACTACGCGGAGTGCTACCACGACGCCACGCAGGCGATGGAGGAGACGCTCAACCTGTTCAGCCTCGGATATTTGTGTATCGAGCAGCGGGCGAGTGCCGAGCGCATGTTCTGGTCCATCGGCCGCAAACTTCAACGGATCGTCAAGGAACTCGACTACGTCCCCGAGGACTTCCAGAACCTCGACACCTTGTTGTCCGACACGTACTTCTGTAACTTCAGCGTGTTCCAGAGTATGCCCGACTCGTGGGCGATCAAGCAACTCTTCCCGGTGATGCCGATCCACCGGATGCTGGAGAAGCCGACGCGGCGGGCGGTGCTCGGCGACATCACCTGCGACTCGGACGGCAAGATCGACCAGTTCATCGACCTGCGCGACGTGAAATCGACGCTGGAACTGCACCCGGTGACCCCCGGCGAGCCGTACTACCTGGGCGCGTTCCTGTTGGGCGCGTACCAAGAAATCCTCGGCGACTTGCA
>JANXTD010000388.1 GCA_025352585.1 Fimbriiglobus sp. | reverse complement strand
AGCAAGTCGGCCAGCGGCACGAGCAGCTCGAAGCTGTCCGAGACGCGGGCCATGCCGTCTTCGAGGACGCCGACGGCCGCGCCGATGTTGCCCATGTTCAGGTCGAGCCAGGCGAGGCTGCGGATGAGCCGCAGGTCGGCGGGGTAGAGCTTGACGCCGGCGGCCAGGCAGTCGTGGGCCTCGTTGAGCTTGCGCGACTTCTGGTAGAACTCGGCGAGGAGCACCAGCGCCTCGGCGTTCTCGGGGTCGAGGTCGAGCGCGCGACCCAGGTCGGCCAGCACCGTCACGCCCTGGCCCAGGCCGGCGTCGAAGCGGGCGCGGGTCAGGTACGCCTCGGGGTCGTGCGGGACCGCCGCGACGAGCCGATCGACCACTGCGCGGGCCTCCTCAGGAGCCTTCTGGTCGCGGGCCAGGAACTGGGCGTAGAGTTGGTACGTGGCGACGTTCGTGGGGTCGGCTGTCAGCGCGGCCTCGTAACTGCGGGCCGCCTCCTCCGGCTTCTGCGTCGCCGCCTGCGCGAGTGCCAGCCGCTGCCGCAACTCGGCGTCGGCGGGGAACACGGCGATCAGCGCCACGGCGTGCGTCTCGGCGTCGCTGTAGCGGCCGAGGCGCAGGCTGGCGTCGAGCGCGTCGCGGCGGACGGCGTGGCGGGCGGGGTCGGCGCGGAGGATCTTGTCGTAGAGCAGCAGTTGCTCGCCGGGGCCGCGGCCGGGCCGGTCGCGCATCATCTCGGCGAGCCGCACCAGGGAGTCGGTGTCGTCCGGCCGGAATTCAAGGTACTGCCGCAGGTAGTGGATCGCCGCGTCGGCCTTCCCGGCGTCCGCGGCCCGCTCGGCCTGGCGCTGCAACGCAGCGGGGATGCGGTGGGCCTGCACGGTGTGGACGCCGACGAGCAGCGCGGCGAGCAGGGCCGCCACGGCGACGGACTTGCCGAGGAACATCTTGTGGATCGTGGGCATGGCGCGTCCTTGCTGCGGAGTCGGCCCCCGATCCGTCCGGGGGCGTGTGGCAAGGGGCATCGTAAAATGAGAGCGGCCGGCGGGTCAAGCTCAACTGCGGGCGGCGGGAGGCTCCACGTCCCGCGGCGCGAGTCACTTCTTGACGGGCGCGACGACCGGGGCCGGGACGACGGGGGCGGCCTTGGCGACCGGGGCGGCCTCCGGCGGCGCGACGCGCAGGGGCGGGGCGGCCTCGGCGGCGGGTGCCGGGGCGGGGTTGGCGGCGGCGGGGTCGGCGACCTTGCGGAACGTCGTCAGGTCGTGCCGGCGGACCACGACGCCCTGCCCGTTCGGCCCGGCCGCCATCGTGTAGACGCCGAACTTGCCGGTCACCGTCTCCGCGACGTACAGCGCCGACTGCCCGGCCGAGATGTAGCCGGTCACCATCATGAAGTGGACGTCCTGGCGCGGCTGCACCTCGAACTCGCTGACCAGATCGACCTCGGACCAGCCGACGATCTTGCCCTGCGTCTTGTCGATGCAGGTGCCGAGTAACTTGCCGGAGCGGTAGTCGAGCATCCAGACGCCGTCGACCTGCGTGCGGGCGCTCAGGCTCACGGCCCCGGTGGCCATGACGTAGTCCTGGTAGCGGTCGATGCCGGACGCCTTGGCCGGCGTCGGGGCACCGCCCAGGAACAGGCCCGCGCCCAGGCCCAGCGCCATCATCGCGCCGCCGGCGGCGAGTGTGAGTAGGTGCTTCGTGAGTGTCATCGTCCGCCCTCCGTGGATGCGCGCCGCCCCCGTCAAGTCGCCGGACGATAGCGTGGGCGGCGCGGCTGTCCAGGCGAGTCTTGCGGTTGATTCGCGGGCGGCGGCACGCTATCGGGCCGGCCGATTCCGCATCGCCGCGACGGGGGGCTGGCATGGTTCGCAAATTCGGGTGGGTCGCCGCGGTGCTCGTGCCGCTGCTCGGCGGCTGCGTCGATCGCCGCTTCGTCGTGACCACCAACGTGCCCGGCGCGCAGGTGTTCTGGGAGGGCAAGCCGCTGGGGCCGAGCCCGGTCGATTCGCGCTGGGAGTACGCCGGCAACTACAACTTCACGGCCTTGGCACCCGGCTACGAGCCGCTGCACGAGAAGGTGCGGCTCGCGCCGAAGTGGTACATGTACCCGCCGTTCGACCTGATCGCCGAGTCGCTGTACCCCGGCCGCATCGAGGACGTGCGTCGGGTGACGCTGACCCTGACTCCGGCGCGGCAACTGTCCGACGCGGAGTTGCTTTCCAACGGCGACGTGCTGCGGGCCGAGGGCAAGGCGCTGCCGCCGTCGCGCATCCCGGACAAGAAGAAGGACGAGGCCGCGCGGCCCGCCGGGGGGCCCGCCGCGCCGCCGCCGAGTACGACGCCGGGGCCGCTCGACCCGGTGACGCCGCCCTTCGCCCCCGGCCAGGCCCCCGGCACCGGCCTCGAGCCGCCGGCCCGCTCGGGGCAGTAGGCGGGTGCGCCGGCGAGCCGAAATCACGGCCGCAGGGTGCCGACGAACAGCGCCAGGCGGCGCTCCCATGAGTCCTTCTGGCTCCACGGGCAACTCGCCTCGGCGACCACGACCGAGTCGCCGGACGCCATCGCCGTGAAGACCACCAGCTTCTCGGCGACCTTCGAGGCGTCCGCGCCGCCGGGGCTGACCTTGAGCCGCCGCGCCACCAGCCCCCCCTCGGTCGCCGCGCCCGCCGGGGCGTCGCCCGCCAAGTCGCCGGTCACCGGCTCGATGGCCGTCGGCCCGAACACGGCGGGGTCGCGCGTGTAGCGCTTGCGGACGTACTCCTCCGCGACCTCGTTGGCCTCGGCACCGCCGGGCACGACCAGCACGACGACCGACGCCGCGGGGTTGAAGTCGCGCCGCGTGCGGCCCTTCAACACGCCCTTGAGCAGCAGCTCCGCGGCGGGGTCCTCGTCGGTCGGGTCGAGCTGGGCCGCGGCCCAAATCTTCTCGGGGCTGCTCAACCGGAAGCGGCTCGACGGCTTGACGCTGCGGAAGGTCGCCTCGACGGCCGCCGCGGGGGCCCACTTCTCGCGCTGGTCGAGCGTCCGCAGCCGCTCGCGCAGGCCGTCGAACTCGCCGGCGAGCGTGGCGGTGTCGGCCTCGGCGGCCCAGGCGTAGAACCAGTAGCCGACGCCC
>JANXTD010000385.1 GCA_025352585.1 Fimbriiglobus sp. | reverse complement strand
CCTACGGGCCGGACTCGCAAGAAGTCCTCGACATGACGCTCCGCAGTGACAAGTTGCTCGCCGAGGTCGTCGCCACGCTGACGGCGAAGTTCGGGGCCGACCGGCTGAGTTTCGTGCTGAGCGCCGACCACGGCGTCTGCCCGCTGCCCGAGCGCGCGGTGGCGTCGCACCCAGAAGCCCGACGCTTCGACCCGGTGGCGACCTACGCGCCGTTGAGCGGCGTGCTCGACGCCCGCTTCGGCCGCACCGAGACGCCGGGGCAGTGGGTCGAGCGGATCGACTACCCGTGGATCTACCTGAACCAACGCCACGTCGCGGCGACGAAGCTCGACCGCGCGGTTGTCGAGCGGGTCGCCGCCGACTGGGCCGGCCACCGCCCCGAGGTCGCCGCGGCCGCCTTCCCGCGCGAGGTGTTGGCGGGTCCGCCGGCGGACGAGCCGTTCGCCCGCGCGGCGCAACTGTCGTTCCACCCCGACCGCAGTGGCGACGTTTACCTCGTCGCGGAGCCGTACATTTACCCCGGCGGCAAGCTGTCGTCGGGCACGACGCACGGCACGCCGCACCCCTACGACACGCACATCCCCATCCTGGCCTTCGGGGCGAACGTGCCCAAGTTGGGCGAGCAGTCGGGGCGGGTGTCGTCGCTGCTGTTCGCGCCGATCGTCGCGCGCTGCCTGGGCCTCGCCCCGCCGCCGGGCCTGCCGGAGAAGCTGCCGGCTGAGTGGGGCACGCTGCCGGCCGTCAGTAGCGATACTCCAGACCGATGACGACGCCCTGCACCCAGAAGTCACTGCGGAAGAACGGCAACGCCGGGCGGTCGGACCCCGCGGCGAGGTGCCCCAGGCCGGCCACATCGACGCCGCGATCGACCTGCTCGCCGGGCCTCACGGCGTCGCTCAGGTAGAGCAGGTTGTAGCCGACGTAGACCCGCGAGCGGTTCTCGAAGCGGAAGCCGAGCCGTAAAGTTCCTTCGGGCAGCACCGCCAGTGTCGAAGTCAGGAAGTGCCCGCTGTTGCTCGCCTGCGCCAGCACCCCCACGGGGAGCACGCCGCCGGGGCCGGCGGTCTCGCCACGGACGGCGACGAGGCCGGTCGATTGGCCGAGCGCGACCTTGCCGACGAGTTCGAGGAACAGCCCGCCGTGGACGAGGTCCGCGGCGAGGCCGACTTGCGCGCCGTGGAAGCGGTTGCGCGTGTCGAACTGGTCGGCACTCCGGACATCGCCGCCGGGGCTGACGGTCAACTGCGTGACCGCCAGCCCCTCGTTGACCTGGAAGTAGCGGTAGCCGACGACGGCGTTGACGCGGGCTTGCGGGCCGTTGACGAGGTTCAGGAGGCCGTTGACTTCCCAGCCCGACGCGCGTGTCGAGGTGGCGACGCCGACGCTGCCGTGCGGGCCGCCGGGCCGGCTGACGGTTAGCAACTCCTCGGCCCCGGTGGCGGGGTCGATCACCGGGCGGGCGAAGGTGCGGCCCGGCGTGTCGCCGAAGAGTTCGCGGCGGACGCGCGGCCCGAGGAAGAAGTACGTGACGCCCAACCCAGCGGTGCCCTGCTCGTTGACCGAAAATCCGTAGCCGAAGCGCCCCCCGGCCGACTCCGGGCTGCCGGCCGTGCCGCCGACGAGCAGTGTGGTGTTCGGCCCGCCGAAGCGCGGCGGCGCGGCCCCGCGGCTGGCGGTCACCAGCGGCGGCAGCGGTGCCCCCTTGGGCCACCACAAGAGTGCTTCAGCCGTCAGCCAGCTATTTGCGATGGGGTTGCTGTCGCGCAGCGGTGCCCCGACTGCCGGAAGGTAGCCAGTGTTCTGCTCCGGGGCGAGCAGCGGCTCCGGCAGGGTCACGGCCCGCAGTGGCACGCTGACCGTTTGACCGGCGGCCAGGCTGTCGGGCGGCGTGAAAGCACTCAGGGCGAACGGCGGGATGTCGGAAGTCGCGGCCTTGTGCGGCCCCGACGGCGGGACCGGGACCGAGACGGGGCGGCTGGGCGTCGGCAGGGCGGGCGGCGTGATGGTGTCCGGCCGCGGCGGGTCGAGCGCGCGGAGGTCGCCGCCGGCCAGCAGGGTGAGTAACCCCGCGAGCGCCCCCAGAGTGCCGTGCCGTGCCGACGCCATACCATACCCTCGCCCGACTCCAGGTATGCCCGCCGCGGCCGGCCCTGTCCACCCCGAGTGACGTTATGGCGCGCGAACTCGTCCACACCGGCCGCCGCATCCGCGTCTTCGTCGATACGCTCGTCACCGCCGACGGCACGACGATCCGCCGCGACGCGATCGTCCACCCCGGAGCCGTCGTCATCCTGCCCGTGATCGACGCCGGCCACGTCTGCTTGTTGCGTAACCACCGCTGGGTCGTCGGCGAGACCCTCTGGGAAGTCCCCGCCGGGACGCTCGAAGTCGGCGAGCCGGTCGAACTCGCCGCGCGGCGCGAGCTGCAAGAGGAGACCGGCTACACGGCGGCCAAGTGGCGGTCGCTGGGCTACCTGTTCGCGTCGCCGGGGGTGATGGACGAGAAGTTGCACCTGTTCGTCGCCGAGGGGCTGACCGCCGGGCCGACGGCGCTCGAACCCGACGAAGACCTCGAAGCGGTGACGGTGCCCCTGGGCGAAGCCGTGGCGATGTGCCTCGACGGCCGCATCAAGGATGCTAAGACTGTCGCGGCACTGCTGATCTGGGAGCGGCTAGTCGCGGCAACTCTTGTTAGCCCGACGCGCGGGCGATTGTCGGACGGGCAAAGGTAGCGTTTAACGCCGTTGACGGTACGGCCGTTGACCAACAACCTTCCCCGCCAGCGTGCGACCCTCGCTCGCGCGTCGGGCTAACAGGAGTCGCCTGCGGCGGTGCCGCGAGCCACGGGGGGGCGGACGATGCCGAGCGTTGCAATCGAAATCGTGCGGTACACTGACGACCACCAGCCCGGCTGGGTCGAGTGCCGACTGCGTGATGTTCACGGCCACGACTGGCTGTTCGTTGAGAAGGTGCCGCTCGTCACGTCCGCGTACCTGGACATCGACAGCGACTACCCGCGGCCGGGCTCGATCGGCGTGACGGTCTTGAAGCGGAGCGGCGACCGGCTCCTCGTAGGGGTTTCGCCGATCGACGACTACCGCGAGTGCGAAGTCCTCGCCTCGTCCGTCACCGACGACTAGCCCGGCAGCGCGTTCGGGGCCAGGAACGCCTCGGGCGGCTCGGCCTTGCCAACCACGACGACGCCCTGCTCGGTCACCGTGAAGCCGCGGCGACGGTCGAAGTCGAGGTCGTAGCCGAGTACGGTGTACGGCGGCAACTTCACCTCCTTGTCGATGATCGCCCGCCGGATGCGGCAGTGCCGGCCGACATCGACGCCGTCGAACAGGATCGAGTCGTCCACCAGCGCGTAGCTGTTGACGCGCACGCCCGGCGACAAAATGCTG
>JANXTD010000378.1 GCA_025352585.1 Fimbriiglobus sp. | reverse complement strand
GCCTTCTCGTCCGGCCCGTGGCAGGCGTAGCACTGCGCCGCCAGGATCGGGCGGACGTCCCTGTTGAAATCGACCGGCGGCGGGGCCGCCTGCGTCGCCGCGACGGACGCGAGCGCGAGCACGCAGGCGAGCGGGAAAGTGGTTCGCATGGTCACCACGTCGGGGGCGGGGTCCGGGTACGCACGCGGGCGGGGGCGGGATCGAATCGGTAGTGTACCACGCCTCCGGCCGGCAATGCCAGCGCCCGCTACAGAATTACGCCCTGACCGGATGCAATCCGGAGGAGCGAGCGGTGCCGAGGCGGCCGCCCCCCGCGTCGGGCCGTTACGCCAGCAGTTCGGTGATGACGTGGCCGTGGACGTCGGTGAGGCGGCGGTCAATGCCGTTGCTGCGGACGGTCAACTGGGTGTGGTCGATGCCCAGCAGGTGCAGGATCGTCGCGTGGATGTCGTGGACTTGCGTCGGGTTCTTGCGGTCGGCCGGCTTGTAGCCGAACTCGTCGGACGGGCCGTGGGTCACGCCGCCCTTGACGCCGCCGCCGGCCAGCCAGTTCGTGAAGCAGTAGGGGTTGTGGTCGCGGCCCTGGCCGCCCTGGGACGACGGCATCCGGCCGAACTCCGTCGTCCAGACGACGAGCGTGTCGTCGAGCAGGCCGAGGCGCTTCAGGTCGGCCAGCAGCGCGGCCGCGCCGCGGGCCATGCCCTGCGCGAGGGGGCCGTGGTCGCGCCGCACGTCCTCGTGGGAGTCCCAATTGCGCCGCGGGAAGCCGTTGTCGTTGCCGCTCCAGACCTGGACGAACCGCACGCCGCGCTCCAGCAACCGCCGCGCGACGAGGCACTTCCGGGCGAAGGCGTCCGTCTCCTCGGCGGCGTTGATCTCGCGGTCGAAGCTGCCGCGGCCGGGGTCGAGGCCGTAGAGCCGAAGGGTCTCCTTCGACTCTCGCGACAGGTCGAGCGCCTCGGGGGCGGCCGACTGCATCCGCGCGGCCAACTCATAGCTGCGGACGCGGGCCTCCAGGCGCTCGTCGCCGGGGCGCGCGGCGGCGTGGCCGCGGTTGAGCCGGCCGAGCAAATCCACCCCGGCGCGGTCGGCGGCCGGGCCGGCGAAGCCCGCGCGGGCGTCCGGGAACAGGTCCTCGATCGGCGTCGCGGCCCCCGGCGAGATGACCGTCCCCTGGTGCTGGGCCGGCAAGAAAGCACTGTCCCAGTTCTTCGTGCCGTTGGACGCCAGCCCGCGGTGGTCCGGCAGCACCACGAAGGTCGGCAGGTTGTCGCGCAGGCTGCCGAGGCCGTAGCTGACCCACGCCCCGACGCCGGGGAAGCCGGGCCGGTCGAAGCCGGTCGCCTGGAGCAGTGTGCCCTGGCTGTGGATGCCGGTCTTGCCGACGACGTTGTGGACGAACGCCATCTCGTCCACGACCTCGCCCAGCGCCGCGACGGCACTGCTCAGGGGCTTGCCGCAGCGGCCGTAGGGCTTGAAGTCCCAGACCGGCTTGAGCCAGGGGCCGAGGCCGTCCTGGAACGCCTCGACCGGCTCGCCGAAGTCGGCCGGCTGGCCGTGGCGCTTGACGAGTTCCGGCTTGAAGTCGAACAGGTCGAGGTGGCTCGCCCCGCCGGCCATGAACAGTTGGACGACGCGCTTGGCCCGCGGCTTGTGGTGCAGGCCGCCGTCCGGGCGCGGCGGCAGCCCCGCCGCGAGCCGGGCGTCGGTGCCGAGCATCCCGGCGAGCGCGACGCCGCCCAGCCCGCCGCCGGATTGCCACAGGAACTCGCGCCGCGTCGGCCGTGCCATCGGAGAAACCCCTGGGGACCGGATACCGTCGGGCCGGGCTAATCGGCGAAGTAGAACTCGTTGAGGTTCAGGATGACGCGGCAGGCGTTGGGCAGGCCGTGGGCGGCGGCGTGGCGGGTCAACTCCGCCGACTCGGCGTCGAGCGGCGGCCGGCCGAGGGCGAAGCGGAACGCGGCCCCCACCTGGGCCTCGGGCGTGGCGTTGCCGGCGGCCGCGCGGGCGGCGAGGTGCTTGGCCATCGCCAGCATGAAGCCGTTGTTGAACAGTGAGAGCGCCTGGAGCGGCGAGAGCGTCTCGTTGCGGCGATCGACCCGCACCGACGGGTCGACGCAGTCAAGCACCGTCATGAACGGCTGCGGCTTGGAGCGCGCCAGGAAGCGGTAGACCGCGCGGCGGTGGGAGCGTG
>JANXTD010000346.1 GCA_025352585.1 Fimbriiglobus sp. | reverse complement strand
GCTTTCGGACGACCAGGGCCGCGCGCTCGGTTACCGGTTCTCGCACTTTACGTGGACCGCCGCCGGGGGGAGCGGGGCGCTGAGCGTCTACGGGCTGCGCGACTGGCAGGCCCGGCCGCGGGTCGTCCAGTTGCGATTCGTCGAGTGGGTCGTCAAGTACCAGACCGTCGAGTTCACGTTCCGGGACTTGCCGCTGCCGTAAATTGCGCGGCCCTCTCGGCGGCAGTTGCTGGTAGAATCGGCCGAGACTGTGACCCGCACCCCGGAGGCGACATGCTTCGATCCCGCAGCCTCTCGTCGCTCCTCGCCGCCGGCGTCCTCGCCGGGGTGGCGGCTGCGCAACCGCCCGCCGCGCCGCCGCCGGTCGATTTCGCCGCGCTCGTGGCGCAGCTCGCCGCCGACGACTTCCAGGCGCGCGAGCGGGCCGGGGCGCTGCTGCTCAAGGCGGGGGAGGCGGCCATCCCGGACCTGAAAGCGGCGCTCGCCAAGGCCGGCGAACCCGAGGCGACGCGCCGGCTCGCCGTCCTCGTCGAGCGCCTCGAGTCGGCCCGCCTCGGCGAGCCGCGCCGGGTCACGCTCAAGGTCGAGCGCAAGCCGGCCAAGGAGGTCTTCGCCGAACTCACCCGGCAGACCGGCTACAAGTTCACCTTCACCCTCAACGGCAACGCCAACTCCGCGTTCGACAAGGGCCTCGTCACGTTCGACTGGCGCGGGACGCCGTTCTTGCAGGCGCTCGACGAGTTGTGCGACGCCCTGCAAGTCAACTCGAACGTGCAGGACCCCGGCGGCGAGGTCAATGTCTTCGAGGGCGATCAGGTCAACCCGCACGTCGCCTACGCCGGGCCGTTCCGGCTGGTCGTGACCAACGTCAACTCGAACCGCAACGTCCAGGTCGGCGGCCTCTCGCGCCGCAACCCGCTAGCCCGGCAGCCGGACTACGTGAACCTGATCTTCATGGTCCACGGCGAGCCGAAGGCCTGCCTGTGCGCGATCGGCCAGCCGACGGCGCTGCGGGCCACCGACGAGTTGAAGAACTCGCTCGTCCTCGGCGCGCCGGCCGCCGGCGACGACACGCCGCCCAACGCCGACGCGAACGCCGAGGTGCCGGTCCCGAACTTCCGCTCCCACAGCGGCAGCACGTCGCTCACACTCAACCGCGCCGCCCGGCAGGCGGAGTTCGTCAAGGAGTGCCGCGTCCGGGTGTCGGTCGCGGTCCTCGCCGAGACGCGGCCGGAGATCGTCGCCCTCGACGTGGCGAAGGGGCTGGGCCGCAAGTACACCGGCCGCACGCACCTGCTGCAAGTCGGGGCCGCCGGCGTGCAGGGCAACACCGCGACGCTGGACGTCACGGTCAGCCGCAAGCACGCCGACACCGACGACTACTCCTGGATGAGCACGATGCAGCAGCGCTTCGAGGCGTTCGACGCCGAGGGCAAGCCGCTGCCGGCCGCGTCGGTGAACCAGACGAACAACGGCCCGAACGCCGTCACGCTGTCGCTGTCGTTCACGCGGGCGACGGGTCAGAAGCCGCCGGTGATCGCCAAGTTACACCTCGTCGAGTGGGTCGTGCAGCACAAGACCGTCGAGTTCACGCTCAAAGACATCCCGCTGCCGTGACGCCCGCCTCGGCCCGTCAGATCGCGTAGTCCGGCTCGAACATCTTCGCGGTCTTCGGCGAGACGTGGACCGCCTCGCCGACGCGCAACCCGAGGTGCCGGTACTTCTCCGGCGAGATGTCGATGTTGAGCATCAGCCCGAAGTCCTCGGCGACGACACGCACCTTGACCACCGAGCCGGCCGGGTTGATGTGGACGACCTTGCCGAGCAGGCAGTTGCCGCCGTCGGCCGTGCGCGCCAGGTCGAGTTCGTGCGGCCGGATGTAGACGTCGGCGGTGCCGTCGCCGGACGACTGGCGGTTGGCCCCGACCGGCATCTCGACGTCGCCGAAGAGCACGCGGCCGTCCTTCAACTGGACCTGGAAGACGTTCACGTTGCCCAGGAAGTCCATCACGAAGGCGTTCTTGGGGTGCTCGAAAACCTGCGCCGGCGTCCCGGCTTGCTCGACCTTGCCGGCGTTCATCACGACGATCTGGTCGGCGACCTCGAAGGCCTCGGCCTGGTCGTGCGTCACGAAGATACTCGTGACGTGGAACTCGTCGTGGAAGCGCCGCAGCCAGTGCCGCAACTCGTCGCGCACCTTGGCGTCGAGCGCCCCGAACGGCTCGTCGAGCAGCAGCACCGGCGGCTGCGGGGCCAACGCCCGCACCAGCGCGATGCGCTGGCGCTGGCCGCCGGAGAGTTCGGGCGGGTAGAGTCGCGCCTTCTCTTCGAGCCGCACCAGCTTCAGGAGTTCCAGCACCCGCTCGCGGACCTTCGCCTCGGGCCACTTGCGCACGCGCAGGCCGAAGGCGACGTTCTCGAACACCGTGAGGTGCCGGAACAGCGCGTAGTGCTGGAAGACGAAGCCGACGTTGCGGTCGCGCGCCGAGTGCGTCGTGATGTCGTCGTCGCGCGACTGCACCGCGCCCGAGTCGGGCGTCTCCAACCCGGCGATGATGCGCAGCAGCGTCGTCTTGCCCGACCCCGACGGCCCCAAGAGCGCGACGAGCGACCCCGTCGGCACGTCGATCGACACGCCGTCGAGGGCGACGAACTTGCCGAAGCGTTTGGTGATGTTGACGGCGCGAATGCTCATCGGGCGACCCCTGGCCTAGTTGCCTATGTTGATCGGTTTTATGATATCCTCGCCGTGAAGCGAAGCGCCGATCTGGTAAACTGTTCCGACACTCGCCCCCCTTGGAGTCGCCCCGATGTTCCGATTCGCCGCCCTGGCCACGCTGTTACTCGCCGGATCGCTCGCCGCAGCCGACGCGGAGTTGGGCAAGCTCTCGGAGAAGTACGAGTCCGGCGGCCGCGGGCCGGGGACCGTCTCGACCGGCGTCGGCGACCCCGGCGGCGTGTCGTACGGGACGTACCAGCTCGCGTCGAAGGTCGGCCGCGCCGACGAGTTCGTGACTCAGTACTACCCCGACGAGTTCAAGGGCTTGAAGGGCGGCACGGCCGAGTTCACCGCGAAGTGGAAGGCCCTCGCCGCGGCCGACCCCAAGGGGCTGCACGCCCAGGAGCACGAGTACATCCGCGTCACGCACTACGAGCCGCAGTGCGCGAAGCTGCTCAAGGACGCGAAACTCGACGTGGCCAAGCGCTCGGCGACCCTGCGGGACGTGGTCTGGTCCACCGCCGTCCACCACGGGCCGAAGACCGACGTGGTGACGGTCGCGCTCAAGCCGCTGGTGGCGAAGGCGAAACTCGACGACGTGGCCGACGAGGCGATCGTCAAGGCGATCTACGCCGAGCGGGGCCGGGCGACCGCCGACGGCAAGTTGGTGCGCTTCGCCCGCGTGACCGACTCGTGGATTCCGGGGCTGACGGCCCGCTTCAAGAGCGAGCAGGCCGACGCGCTGGAAATGCTGGCGAAGGAGGCGAAGTAGCGTCGCGGCGAGTCCGCGTCGGCCGCCGTCACTCGGGCGTCCCGACCAGCGGGGCGTCCTT